>JAJPHA010000054.1 GCA_021325475.1 Rhodanobacteraceae bacterium
AGTGCTTGAGCACCACGAACACCTGGCGCGCGTGGCTGGCGATCTCCGGCGCGCCGCCCGCGCCCGGCAGGCGCGTGCGCGGCTGCGCATAGTCGCCGATCACGGTGGTGTTGAGATTGCCGTGGCGGTCGATCTGCGCGGCGCCGAGGAAACCGACGTCGATGCGCCCGGCCTGCAGCCAGTAGGCGAAGATCTCCGGCAACGACACGACCACGGTCGCGGTCTCGGCCAGCTCGCCGTCGCCGATCGACAGCGGCAGCACTTCCGGGCGCGCGCCGATGGTGCCGGATTCGTAGATCAGCTCGAGCTCCGGCGCGTGCGTGAGCCGCGCCAGATTCGCCGCCGCCGACGGCACGCCGATGCCGACGAAGCACACGCAGCCCGGCCACAGCAGGCGCGCGGCGGCGATCGTCATCATCTCGTCGGGCGTGTAGCTCACGCCGCCTCCAGCGTGCGCAGGAACTCGCCGTGATCGCGGCAGCCGAGCACGTGCCGCGCCATCCAGCCGGCGAAGCGCTCGCGCTCGCGCGCGATCTCGTCCCAGCGCCGGTAGAACGCGTTGTCGCGCGCGTAGCAGCCCTGCGCGTAGGAGGGATAGGCGCCGCCCGGCACCACCGCGATCGCGGTCACCACCCAGTGCGGCAGCACGATCGCGTTCAGCGCCGGTTCCAGGCGCTCGACCACGTGTTCGACGGTGACGAGCAGGGTGCGCGCGGCGAGCGCGGCTTCCTTCTGCGCGCCGACGATGCCGTCGATGCGCACGTTGCCGCGGCGGTCGGCGCGCTGGGCGTGCAGCACGGTCACGTCCGGCCGGAGCGCCGGCACCGTGGCGAGGCGTTCGCCGCTGTACGGACAGACGACGTGGCGGATCTCGGCATTGACCTTCGGCAGATCGGTGCCGGCATAGCCGCGCAGCACGCCGAACGGCAGCCGCGCCGCGCCGGCGGCGTAGGCGGCGGCCATGCCGGCGTGCGAATGCTCGTGCAGTTCGAGCGGCCGCGGCCAGCCGCGCTCGACCGCGTCGCGCAGGCGGTGCAGCGAACCCACGCCGGGATTGCCGCCCCAGGAGAAGGTCAAGGCGCGCGCGCAGCCCAGGCCGATCATCTGGTCGTAGACCAGATCGGGCGTCATGCGGATCAGATGCAGATCGCGCCGGCCCTGGCGCAGGATCTCGTGCGCGGCGGCGAACGGAATCAGATGGGTGAAGCCTTCGAGCGCGAGCGACTGTCCGTCGCGCACGTGCGCGGCGACGATCTCGCCGAGCGTGCCGAAGCGCGCGCTCATTCGACGCGCGTCTGCGACTGCTCGCGCTGGTACTGCGCGAGGTAGTAGAACGAGGCGATGCCCTTGCCGGTGGAGCTCGAACCCTTCCAGCCGCCGAACGGCTGATAGCCGGGCCAAGCGCCGGTGGTCGCGCCCTGCGCGCGGTTGGCGTAGGTGACGCCGGCCTCGATCCGATCGAAGAAGAATTCCACGTCCTCGGCGTTGCCGAAGCAGCCGGCGGTGAGGCCGAGCGGCGAGGCGTTCGCCAAGTGCATGGCCTCCTCGCGATCGCGCACCCGGCACAGCATCAGGATCGGCGAGAACAGCTCCTCGGCGTACAGCGGGTGCGCGGCCGGCGCCTCGGCCAGAGTCGGCGCGACGAAGTAGCCGTGGCCAAGATCGCCCTCGTCGAGCACGCGCGCGCCGGCGAGCAGCCGGGCGCCGTCGCGCAGACGCTCGCAATAGCACCGGTAATTGGCGTAGGCGGCCGCGGTGGTCACCGGGCCCATCCAGTGCTCGCGGCGACGGGGATCGCCGACGCGGATCGCCGCGATCCCGGCGAGCAGCTTCTCGATCAGCGCATCGGCCACGGCTTCGTCGACGTACAGGCGCGAGGTCGCCGAACACTTCTGGCCGCTGAGCCCGTAGGCCGAACGCACGATACCGGTGGCGGCGCGCTCGAGATCGGCGTTCCTGGTGACGATGCAGGCGTTCTTGCCACCCATCTCGGCGATGCACGGGCGCGGATACGGACCGTTCGCCAGCGTGCGATAGATGTGCATGCCGACCGCGTAGGAGCCGGTGAAGGTGACGCCGGCGAGATGCGGATGCGCGAGCAGCGCCTCGCCGGCGACGCTGCCGCCGCCGGACAGGTAGTTGAACACGCCGCGCGGAACGCCGGCGTCGCGCAGCACGTCGGCGAGCAGGCGCCCGGCCCACGGCGTGTCGGTGGAACCCTTCAGCACCACGGTGTTGCCGGTGATCAACGCGGCCGCGACCGGCCCGCCGGCAAGCGCGAACGGGAAGTTGTACGGCGCGATCACCAGCCACGCGCCGTAGGGTTTCAACACGCTGCGGTTGTGCGCGCGGAACGCGCCGGACGGATCGTCCGGCAAGGCGCGATCGAACGCCTCGTTGCGCAGATAGTCGTCGGCGTAGAGCGTGAAGAAGTCGGCGGTCTCCTGCGCATCGGCGAGCGCCTCCATGCGGTTCTTGCCGACCTCGAGGCACAGCGCCGCGGCGATCTCGTAGACGCGCTCCTCGATCAGCGCGGCGGCGCGCTTGAGCAGACGCGCGCGCTCGGCCGGCGGCGTCCTGCGCCAGGCCGGAAACGCGGCGTGCGCGGCATCCAGCGCGCGGCTCGCCGCGGCGGCGTCGGCCACCGGAAAGCGGCCGAGCACCAGGCGCTGGTCGGCGGGACTGCGGCGCTCGTCGAACGCCCGGCCCGGCACGTCGGCGCCGTCGATGTGGAAGGCGTGGGTCGCGCCGAGACCGGCCTCGACCCGGGCGAGCGCCGCCTCGAAGCGCGCGTGCATCTCCTGCGGCGGATCGAACATCGTGGCGTAGGTCAGCTTGAAGCTCATCGCGCCTCCTCCCGGACTTCGTCGGCCACGCATTCGCGCAACAGCCGCTCGAGCAGCGCAAGCGCGTCGGCGAGCTCGTGCTCGCCGATCACCAGCGGCGGCGCGAGGAGGACGAGATTGCCGCGCACGGCGAACGACACGCCGGCGGCCAGCCCGCGCGCCACCAGGGTACGCAACGCCGCCGGCGTCTGCGGCCACGGCGCGAGCGGCGCGCGCGTGGCGCGATCGCGCACCAGCTCGAGCACCGCGAACAGGCCGCGGCCGCCACGCACCTCGCCGACGCAGGGCATGCGGCGCCGCAGGTCTTGCAGCATTGTATACATTTGCCCACCGAGCCGGCGCGCGCGCTCGATCAGGCCCTCGTCCGCGTAGGCGTCGAGCGCGGCGAGGCCCGCGGCGCAGGCGAGCGGATGGCCGCAATAGGTGAGGCCGGTGTGCAGCATCGCGTGCTCGAGACGCCCGGCGACCTTGGCGCTCAGCACCACCGCGCCGAGCGGCAGGTGCGCGCCGGTCAGGCCCTTGGCCAGCGTCATCAGGTCCGGCCGGCCGGCCTCGCCGTGGCGCTGCCAGGCGAACCACTCGCCGCAGCGGCCGAAGGCGCTCATCACCTCGTCGGCGATCAGGTACACGCCGCGCGCGCGGGTGGCGGCGCGGAGCGCCGGCCAGTAGCTGTCCGGCGGGACGATGCCATTGCTGCCGGCATCGGGCTCCATCAACACCGCCGCGACCTGGGCCGGTCCGTGCCGGTCGAGCGCCTCGGCGACCGCGGCGGCGGCGCGCCTTCCGCACTCCGCCTCGTCGTTCGTGCCGAACGGGCAGCGATAGGCGTAGGGCGGCGGCACCTTGACGCTGCCGTGCGCGGCGGGATCGCTCGCCGCGGCGACGCGCGCATCGCCGGACCAGGCCATGCAGGCGTAGCTCGCGCCGTGATACGAGCGCTCGCGCGTCACCACCAGGCCCCGCGGCAGACCGCGCGCCTGGCGCGCGAACTTGACCGCATGCTCGTTCGCGTCCGCGCCGCCGAGCGTGAAGAACACCCGCCCGCCGTGGAATCCGGAGCGCTCGAGCAACGCCCGCGCCAGCGCGGCGCGCGGCGCCGCGCCCCAGGCGCTGGTGACGAAGCACAGCCGCTCGGCCTGGGCGCGGATCGCGCGCACCACCGCCGGATGCTGGTGGCCGAGATTGCTGCACTCGGCCAGGCTGCTGAAGTCGAGGATCTCCCGCCCGTCGGCCGTGATCAGCCGCGCGCCGCGACCGCCGACGATGGTGGGCGCGTCCCACTCGGCCGGCACGCACCAACTGTGCAGCACGCTGTCGCGTTCCTCGATCGCGCGCGGCGACGGCGCGGCCGCGCCGCGCTCCGCCCCGGCTGCCGCCGGCTCGCCGCGGCGGTGCGGCCTGTGCGGCACGGCGCCTCCCGGACCTGACGAAGGGTTGATCAAATCCCCATGTTCCTGTCGTCGGCTGCGGCGCCGCACCTCCACACCCCCCCATCGACTCGAGGGGCCAAGCGCCGGAGCCGCATCCTCCATTGGTTCGGGGGACTCCGTGGTTCGATAATCGAACCAAAATTCTTGTTGCGAACGTATTGGAGAGTCTTTACGCTGCGCTGTCAAGGTTGCCACCGGAGCGGGCACGAGGCGCTCGGACGGAACGACCGATTGGACGTCATCACCGAGCGAGCGCCATCGTGAGCATCTCACCCCCCTCCGCCGCCGCACGCCTGCCCTTGCCCGCACGACCGCCGCGCGCCGCGGCGCCGGGACACGGCCCGTTCGAGGACAGTCCGGATTTCGTGCAGTCGCTGGCGCGCGGCCTGAGCGTGGTGCGCGCCTTCGACCGCGAACATCCGCAACTGACCTTGTCGGAAGTCGCGGCGCGGGTGGGTCTGGCGCGCGCGGCGGCACGGCGCTGCCTGCTCACGCTCCAGCACCTGGGCTACGTCGGTGCGCGCGGCCGCACGTTCTTCCTGCTGCCGCGCGTGCTCGAGCTCGGCTACAGCTATCTGTCCTCGCTCGATCTCACCGATCTTGCCCAGCGCTCGATGGAGGAGCTCGCGCAGCGCGTTGGCCTGTCCTGCTCGATGGCGGTGCTCGACGGCCACGACATCGTCTACATCCTGCGTGTGCCGGTGCGGCGGGTGATGAGCGTGGCGCTCGGCGTCGGCGCGCGGCTGCCGGCGTTCGCCACCTCGATGGGGCGCGTGCTGCTCGCCGATCTCGACGAGGCGGCGCTCACGCAATGGCTCGATGGCGCGCGGCTGCGCGCGCTCACGCCGCACACCAGGACCACGCCGGAGGCGCTGCGCGAGGAGCTCGCGCGCGTGCGCGAGCAGGGCTACGCGCTGGTGGCGCAGGAACTCGAACTCGGCCTGCTGTCGATCGCCGTGCCGATCCGCGGCGCCCAGCGGCGCGCGGTGGCGGGACTCAACGTCAGCCTGCCCTACACCGGAGAGGCCCGCTCGATCGCGCTGCGGCAGGCGCTGCCGGCGCTGCGCCAGGCGCAAGCGGCGATCGAGCGCGCCATCGCCCGCAGCGGCTGGACGCCGTTCGTCGACGCCCGCGCCTGAGGCGCGGCGGTGCGCGAAGTCCTCCTCTGCGCCGCGCTGCGCACGCCGTTCGGACGCCACGCCGGCGCGCTCGCCGAGGTGCGCGCGGACGATCTCGCCGCGCTGCCGATCCGCGCCTTGCGCGAGCGTCATCCGCGGCTCGACTGGACCCTGCTCGACGAGGTGATCCTCGGTTGCGCCAATCAGGCCGGCGAGGACAACCGCAACGTCGCGCGCATGGCGAGCCTGCTCGCCGGCCTGCCGGCGCGCGTGCCGGCGGTGACGGTCAACCGGCTGTGCGCCTCCGGCCTCGAGGCGATCGGCCAGGCGGCGCGCGCGATCGCGCTCGGCGAGGCCGAGCTCATCGTCGCCGGCGGCGTGGAGAGCATGTCGCGCGCGCCCTACGTGCTGGCCAAGGCCGACGCCGCCTTCAGCCGCGAACAACGGCTCGAGGACAGCACGCTCGGCTGGCGCTTCGTCAATCCGCGGCTGGCGGAACGCTACGGCGTCGATTCGCTGGCGCAGACCGCCGAGCAGCTCGCCCGCGACCACGGCATCGACCGCGCGAGCCAGGACGCCTACGCGCTGCGCAGCCAGGTGCGCTGCCAACGCGCGCGGCAACGCGGCGAATTCGCCGACGAGCTGATCGCGGTGGACGCGCCGCGCGGCGCCGGCCGGCGCCGCGTGGAGGCCGACGAGGCGCCGCGTCCGGACACGAGCCTCGAACGGCTCGCCGCGCTGCCGCCGCTGCTCGGACCCGGCACCACGATCACCGCCGGCAACGCCTCCGGGATCAACGACGGTGCCTGCGCCGTGCTGCTCGCCTCGGCCGCAGCGGCCGGCCGTCACGCGCTCGAACCGATCGCGCGCGTGCGCGGCATGGCGGCCGCCGGCGTGGCGCCGCGGCACATGGGCATCGGCCCGGTGCCGGCGATCGGCAAGCTGCTCGCGCGGCTCGGCTGGTCGCTCGCCGACTGCGACCGGATCGAGATCAACGAGGCGTTCGCGGCGCAGGTGCTGGCGTGTCTGCGCGCGCTCGGCCTCGCCGACGACGCCGAGCACATCAACGCCAACGGCGGCGCGATCGCGCTCGGCCATCCGCTCGGGGCGAGCGGCGCGCGGCTCGCCGCGACCGCGGCGCTGGCGCTGCGCCGGCACGGCGAGCGGCGCGCGCTGGTCAGTCTCTGCGTCGGCGTCGGTCAGGGTCTGGCGCTGGCGCTGGAGCGGGTCTGAGCGGGTATCATCCGGCGCGTCCGCCGCGAGAATCGAGCCATGACCCTGCCGCGCGAACCCCGCATCCATCCGGTGCCGATCGCCGCGTTGCGCCCGACCCAGATCACCGTCGACATGCGCGAAGTCGAAGCCAAGCGCGAGCACTGGCGCCGGCACCCCGATCGCAAGAAACCCGACTTCCTCGGCCGCCATCTGATCCCGGTGGTGTGGGGACCGAAGGAGCGCTACTACGTGATCGATCATCACCACCTCACGCTCGCCTTGCACAAGGAAGGCGTGAAGGACATCGCCACCACCGTGGTCGCGGACCTGCGCCACCTCGAACGCGACGCGTTCTTCGTCTATCTCGATCACCGCGCCTGGCTGCATCCCTACGACGCGCACGGCCGCCGGCGCGAGTACGCGGAGCTGCCGAAGAAGCTCGCCGATCTCGTCGACGATCCGTTCCGCAGCCTCGCCGGGGAACTGCGCCGCTGCGGCGGCTTCGCCAAGGACACCACCCCGTTCAGTGAATTCCTGTGGGCCGATTTCCTGCGTCGGCGGCTCAAGCGCAAGCTGGTCGAGCTCGACTTCGAGGCCGCGGTGCAGAAGGCGCTGACCTTGGCGCGGAGCCTGGAGGCGAATTACCTGCCCGGTTGGTGCGGGCCGGTCGAACGCGAATAATCCACCCGAGGCGCAACATGTACGAACACCGCGGCGAAGCGCTCCTGCCGGTATCGGCGTTCCTCGCGCGCCTCGTGCGCAGCAGCGCGCTCGGCCTCGCCCTGATCGCCGGCTCGCTCGGCATCGGCATGCTCGGCTACCACTGGTGCGAGGGATTGAGCTGGCTCGATGCCTTCCTCAACGCCGCCATGCTGCTCGGCGGCATGGGCCCGGTGAATCCGCCGCAGAGCGCCGCCGGCAAGCTGTTCGCCGGGCTGTACGCGCTCTACTGCGGCCTCATCGTGATCGTCGTCGCCGGCATCGTGTTCGCGCCGGTGGTGCACCGCTTCCTGCACAAGTTCCATCGCGCCGAGCGCGCCTGAACGCGCCCGCCGACCTTGCTCAGCGGTGCCGCTCGCGGTCGATGAACTCGCGGATGTGCGCCTCCAGCACCGGCAGCGGCACCGCGCCGGTCTCGAGCACGGCGTCGTGGAACTTGCGCAGGTCGAAGTCGGTGCCGAGTTCCCGCTCGGCCAGCGCGCGCAGTTCGAGGATCGTCCGTTCGCCGAGCTTGTACGACAGCGCCTGCGCCGGCCACGAGATGTAGCGATCGACCTCGGTCTCGACCTCGTGCGGCGACAGCGCGGTGTGGTCGGCGAGATAGCGGATCGCCGCCTCGCGCGTCCAGCCCTCGTGGTGGATGCCGGTGTCGATGACCAGACGCGCGGCGCGCCACATTTCATAGGATTCGCGGCCGAATTCCTCGTAGGCATTCTCGTAGATGCCCATTTCCCGGCCGAGCTTCTCGCAGTACAGCGCCCAGCCTTCGCCGTAGGCGGACAGGTATTCGTGGCGGAACTCGGGCAGGTTCTTCTGTTCCTCGACCAGCGCGCCCTGGAAGGCATGGCCGGGCGCGGATTCGTGCAGGGTGAGCGCGGGCAGGTTGTAGAGCGGACGCGACGGCAGGTCGTAGGTGTTGACCCAATAGGTGTGCGCGCTGCCGCGGCCGGCGGTCCAGTACGGCGCCAGCGCCGCCGGCACCGGCTCGATGCCGAACCGGCCGCGCGGCAGCAGGCCGAAGAACTGCGCGAGCTTGCCGTCCACGCGCTTGGCGATCCAGGCCGCGCGCATCAGCAGTTCCTCGGGCGTCCTGGCGTAGAAGCGCGGGTCGGTGCGGAGGAATTGCTGGAACGCGGCGAAGTCGCCGTGGAAGCCGGTCGCCGCCATGGTCGCGCGCATCTCCGCGTCGATGCGCGCCACTTCGGCGAGGCCGATCCGGTGGATCGTCTCCGGATCGAGATCGAGCGTGGTGTACTGGCGGATCTGCTGGCGGTAGTACGCCTTGCCGTCGGGCAGCGCCTCGGCGGCGAGCGTGCGGCGCGCGTGCGGCAGGTACTCGTCGCGGAAGAACGCGAGCAGCGCTCGATACGCCGGCAACACGCGCTCGCCGAGGATGCGGGCGGCCTCGGCGCGCAGCGCGGCCTGTTCGTCCGCCGGGATCGCCGCCGGCAACTCGCGCAACGGCTTGTAGAACACGCTGTCCTGCGGCGTGTCCACATGGATAAAAGTGGAAATGGAATCCTCGCGCCCGGCCAGCACCGCGCGCGGCACCGAGAAGCCGCGTTTCAGGCCGGCGCGCATGTTGGCGATGTTCTCGTCGAAATAGCGCGGGATGTCGGCGAGCCGGGCGAGATAGGCACGCGCCTGGCGCGCGTCGCGCAGCGGTCGATCGGCGATGAATTGCAAGTCCGTCCAGAACTGCGAATCGCTGTTGAGCGGCATCTCGTAGTCGCGGAAGCGGATGCCGGCGAGCAGGTTCTCGATCTGCGGTCGGTACACGGCGTAGTGGATCCGGTTCTCCGCCGACAGCTCGGCCGGCGCGATCGCATCGAGCCGGCGCAGGATCGCGCGCCAGTACGCGCCGCGCGCGGCCTGCGTCTTCGCGTCCACCGCCGGCAGGCGTTCGTCGTAGGCGCTCGACTCGCGCTCGCTGTCGATGCCCGGAAACTGCCGGCGGCGCCAGTCCCATTCCTCGGTGTAGAGCGCGACGAAACGCGCGTCGGCGCTGGCGTTCGCCGGCACGTCCGCGCGCGCGGCGACGCCGAGCGCGGTGAGCAGCAGCCACAGGACGAGGCGCATGATCGGCTCCTTCGTGATCCGGCCGCGATCATGCCACCATGGCGCGGGTTCGCGCGACGCCGGCACGCGACCCCGGGGTTCCGGCGCGGCAAACCGAAAACCGGCATGCCGCTGTCGGCCGGAACGGCCTCCGCTGCGTTGCTCGCACTGGCCAAGCTCGCGGCCGCGGCGTCAAGTGCGGCAGACTCCGAGTTTGGGTTGCAGACTTTTTACCCGCCTCGCCATTCCAAGGAGCATGCATGATCCACAACGTCACGCTGGCCCTGACCCTGCTGCTGGGATCACATCTGGCCGCCGCACCGACCCCGCCCGCGCAGCCTGCGCACGGTCCCGGCGGCGCGGACTACGCGCACGCGCGCGTGGTCGAGCGTGCGCCGATACCCGGCGCGCGCGGCTACCGGCTGTTCACGCCCGCCGATCCGGTGCCGGCGGTCGCGCCGGTGGTGGTGTTCTGTCACGGCTGGGGTGCGCTCGATCCGCATCACTACCAGGCCTGGATCGATCACCTCGTGCGCCGCGGCTGGATCGTCGTCTGGCCGAACTATCAGGACAGCCTGTTGACGCGCGGCACGGAGTTCCTGCCGAACGCGATCGCCGGCGTGCGCGCGGCGTTCGCCGAACTCGCCCGCGGCGACGTGCGCGCCGATCGGTCGCGGGTGGCGATCCTCGGCCATTCGGCCGGCGGCGTGCTCGCCGCCGAGATCGCCGCGGTCGCCGCGCGCGAGGGTCTGCCCGCGTTCCGCGCGGTGATGCCGGTGGAGCCGGGCGACGGCAGCCAGGACGGCCGCCGTCGCGTCACCGTGCCGCACGGCGATCTGTCGCCGCTGCCGGCCGAGACCCTGCTCCTCGTCGTCGTCGGCGCGGACGACCATCGCGCCTACCAGAACCTGGGCCTGGGTTTCTACGACGCCGCCGTGCGCGTGCCGCCGGCCAACAAGAACGTGATCGAGCTCGTCAGCGACGATCACGGCCGCCCGCCGCTGCTCGCCAATCACGCCGCGCCTTCGGCCACGCGCGACGGCGACGCGACCCATCCGCGCCTGGCGCTGTTCGGCGATTTCGCCCATGCCGGCGTGGTCGATGCGCTCGACTGGTACGGCACCTGGAAACTGTTCGACGCACTCGCCGATTGCGCGTTCTACCGGCGCGATTGCGCCAGCGCGCTCGGCGGCGGCCCGGCGCAGACCTTCCTGGGCGTCTGGAGCGACGGCGTGCCGGTCAAGCCGATGCGTGTGCTGCGCTGAGGCGGGGAGTGCGGCGCCGCGGCCGGCTAGGCCTCGGCCGCGTCCGCGCCGACCGCGCGCAGATACGCCGCCAGCCCGCGCTCGGGATGCTCGGCGAAGGTCTCGTCGGTGACGGTGAGGCGTTCGATGCGATCGGGACGGAAGTTGCGGAAATCGCGGCGCAGACGACACCACGCGCCGAGCGTCCAAGCGCCGCCCCAGAACGCCAGACACAGCGGTTCCACCGCGCGCTCGCTGGCGCGGCCGGCCTCGTCGCGGTAGGCCAGCCGCAAGACGCGCCGCTCGAGCACGGCGCGGTGCAGCTCGTCGATGCGGTCGGCGCCGGCGACGGGCTCGGCGCGCGGCGGCGCGAAGATGCGCGAGCGCTCGGTGCGCGCGCGCAGTTCCGGCGGCAGCACCGCCTCGATCTTGAGCAACGCGGCGGCGGCGTGGGCGGCGAGCCGGCGGCCGGCGAACGCGCGCACGAAGCGGCTGCCGACCACCAGCGCCTCGAGCTCGTCGGCGTTGAACATCAGCGGCGGGATGTCCGCGCCCTTGCGCAGCACGTAGCCGACGCCGGCCTCGCCTTCGATCGGCACGCCGGAAAGTTGCAGGTCGGCGACATCGCGGTACACCGTGCGCAGCGAGACGCCGAGCGTTTCGGCCAGGCGCCGCGCCGGCAGTGCGGTGCGGCGTCCGCGCAGGGCGTGGATGATGAGGAACAGCCGGTCGGCGCGGCGCATCGATGCATGATACGCCGCGCCGTACCCGCTCAGCGCGGCGACCAGAGACCGACGCGATTGCCCTCGCAGTCGCGGAACTGGGCGAAATAGCCCATGCCCTCGGGCAGCGCGGTGCGCGGCACCAGCGTGTCGCCGCCGTGCCGCACGGCGCGCTCCAGGACCGGCACGAGATCGGCGACGCTGAGATAGACGATGCTGCCCTGCACCGAGGGGCGCACGTCTTCCAGCGCCACCAGCGCGCCGCTCGCGTTCGGCTTGCCGCCGTAGGGAAACACGGCGAGCTCGCCGCCGGCGATGCGTTCGCGTCGCAGCGGCTGGCCGAGCACGGTTTCGTAGTAGCGCTGGGCGCGGTCGAGGTCTTCGGTCGGGATCTCGAACCAGGCGGGAACGTTCGGATTCAGCATGGGAGGCTCCATCGGCTAGGCGTGCGGGATGGCACGTGGTGCACTTTGCCGCGGCGCTGCTGCCAGCCTCCTGGCAGCAGGCTGGCGTCGCGCACGCCGAGCCGCGACAATGCGCGCCTGCCCCGCCGGAATCCGCCGATGCACAGCCGAACCGTTGCGCCGATTTCCTTGAGCCGTTTCCTGATCGAGGAACAGCGCGAGAAACATCACATCAACGCCGATCTGCGCCTGCTGATCGAGGTCGTCGCGCGCGCCTGCAAGGCGATCTCGATCGCGGTCGGCAAGGGCGCGCTCGGCGGCGTGCTCGGCTCGGCCGGCACCGAGAACGTGCAGGGCGAGGTGCAGAAGAAGCTCGACGTGCTGTCGAACGAGATCCTGCTCGAAGCGAACGAATGGGGCGGCCATCTCGCCGCGCTGGCCTCCGAGGAGATGGACGCGCCGCATCCGATTCCGCACCGCTATCCGAAGGGCGAGTATCTGCTGGTGTTCGATCCGCTGGACGGCTCCTCGAACATCGACGTCAACGTCTCGGTCGGCACGATTTTCTCGGTGCTGCGCTGTCCGGCCGGCGTGCGCGAACCGGACGCGGGCGCCTTCCTGCAACCGGGATCGCAACAGGTCGCCGCCGGCTACGCGGTGTACGGGCCGAGCACGATGCTGGTGCTGACCCTCGGCGACGGCGTGCAGGCGTTCACCCTCGACCGCGAACTCGGCAGCTTCGTGCTGACCGCGCGCGATCTGCGCATTCCCGAGGACACGCGCGAGTTCGCCATCAACCTGTCGAACCTGCGCCACTGGCAGGCGCCGATGCGGCGCTACATCGAGGAACTGCTCGCCGGCAAGAGCGGCCCGCGCGGCGTCGATTTCAACCTGCGCTGGGTGGCATCGATGGTCGCCGACGTGCACCGCATCCTCTGTCGCGGCGGCATCTTCATCTATCCGCTGGATGCGAAGATCAAGGACCGCGGCGGCAAGCTGCGCCTGCTCTACGAGGCCAATCCAATGGCCTTCATCGTCGAGCAGGCCGGCGGCATGGCGACCGACGGCCTCGGCCGCATCCTCGATCTCGTGCCGCAGTCGCTGCACCAGCGCGTGCCGGTGTTCCTGGGCTCGAAGAACGAGATCGCGCGGGTGACCCAGTATCACCGCGAGGCCGCGGCGGCGTGAGCGCGGACGACTTCATCGAGGTCTACGAAGGCGCCCTCGACGCGACGACCTGTCGCGCGCTGATCGAGCGCTTCCGCGCCAGCCCGGACGTCCAGCGCGGCGCGATGGGCGGCGGTGTCGATGTCAGCATGAAGGACAGTTGGGACCTCACCATCACCGGCCGACCGGAGTGGGCGGATGCCGAGGCCGCGTTCCATCGCGTCGTGCTCGGCGGGATGATGGCCTATCTGCGCAAGTATCCGTATGCGATCCTCGGCCCGCTGTGGCTGCGCATGCACGACCCGCAGACCGGCACCAGCAAGCTGCTCGATCCGGCGAGCCTGGTCGCGCTGGACGATGCACGCCTGCAGGCGTTGATCGCCAAGGCGTTCCGTCCCGGCAGCATCAATCTGCAACGCTACGTCGCCGACCAGGGCGGCTACCCGCGCTGGCATTGCGAGGTCTACCCGGAGGCGCGCGATGCCGACACCCTGGCGCGCATGCTGCTGTGGACGATCTACCTCAACGACGAATTCGACGCGGGCGAGACCGAGTTCTATCACCAGCGGCGCAAGATCGTGCCGAAGACCGGTAGCCTGCTGCTCGCACCGGCCGGATTCACGCATACCCACCGCGGCAACCGGCCGAAGGGCGGCGACAAATACATCGCCACCTCGTGGGTGCTGTTCCAGCGCGGCGAGGTGCTGTACGGGGCCGCGGCGCCGAAGCCCGCGGCGGCGCCCTAGTCGGCGGAGCTTGGCCCCTCTGACCAAATAAGCGTCGAACCTCAGCAGGCGGTTCCCTTCTCCCGCCACAAGTGCAGAGCTTCCGCTCGGCCTGCGGCCGAGCGGGTCACTTCTTTGCTGGTGCAAAGAAGTAACCAAGAAACACCTCGAAAGCAGAGCATCCCTCGGAGGACCTGCACGAAGATTTTGCGAGGGGATGAAAGCTCCGTGTACGACTCGTCCGCC
>JAJPHA010000102.1 GCA_021325475.1 Rhodanobacteraceae bacterium
AGCCAGCCGGCGGCGTACAGGCCGCGGCGCAACGCGCTCAGCGCCGCGAACGCGCCCGCCAGGAGGCGCAACGTCCAGCTCGGCTCCCGCCCGCCGTACCAGATCGACGCAGTCTCGACTTCGCTCAGCACGCGCACGTTCCCTCGCCGCGCTGGCGCGGCGGGCACGCCACCGAGCCATACGAGCAAAACACGCAGCAATCGCCGGGTTTCGGCTGCAGCGAGGCACCACAGTGCGGACAGTCGTAGAAATAAATGCAGGCGTTCTCCGGCATCGTTTCGTCGCTGCGGCCACCGCAGTGCGGGCAGGTCACGGTGCCGGTCAAGACCACCGTCCGCGCCATCGCCGCCTCAGCTGCCGCCGTCACGGAATTGCATTTTATACAATGCCGCATAGTGTCCGCCGCGCGCCAGCAGCTCGGCGTGGCTGCCGCTCTCGACCACGCGGCCGGCATCGAGGACGACGATCTGGTCGGCGTGCTCGACGGTGGACAGGCGGTGGGCGATCACCAGCACCGTGCGATCGCGCATCAGGCCCTTGAGCGCGTCCTGGATCTGCCGCTCGGATTCGCTGTCGAGCGCGCTGGTGGCCTCGTCCAGGATCAGGATCGGTGCATCCTTGAGCAGGGCGCGGGCGATGGCGATGCGCTGGCGCTGGCCGCCGGACAGGAGCGCCCCGCCCTCGCCCGCCTCGCTGTCGAGCCCGTGCGGCAACGCCTCGATGAAGTCGAGCGCGTTGGCCGCGCGTGCGGCGGCGACGACCGCCTCGCGCGGTGCGCCGGCCAGACCGCCGTAGGCGATGTTGCGGCCGATGGTGTCGGCGAACACCACGACTTCCTGACCGACCCAGGCGATCTGCGCGCGCAGACTGGCGAGCGTGTAGTCGGCGAGCGGACGGCCGTCGAGCCGGATCTCGCCGGCGCTCGGTTCGTAGAACCGCGGGATCAGATTCACCAGACTCGACTTGCCGCTGCCGGAGCGGCCGACCAGCGCGGTGACCGTCCCCGGCGCGCAGCGCAACGTCACGCCGTGCAGCGCCGGTTGCGCGCGTCCGGCGTAGCGCAGCGTCACGTCGCGGAGCTCGAGCTCGCCACGGCAGCGCGCGATCGCGTGCTTGCCGCTGTCCGCTTCGCCCGGCGTGTCGAGCACCGCGAACAGGTCCTGCGCCGCCGCCACGCCGCGCTGCATCAGCGCCTGCACCGTGGTCAGGCGCTTGAGCGAGGGCAGCATCAGCAGCATCGCGCTGATCAGCGACATGAAGCTGCCCGGCGTCATCTTGCGCAGCATGCCGGGCTGGGTGGCGAAGAAGATGATCGCGGCGAGCGCCGAGGCGGCGACGAGCTGCACCAGCGAGGTGGACAAGGCGTTGGTCGCGGCGACCTTGAGATTGAGCCGCCGGTTGTGCTCGTTGGCGGCAGCGAAGCGCTCGCGCTCGGAGGTCTCGCCGCTGTAGACCTTGACCTCGCGCTGCGCGTTCGCCACCTCGCCGACGATGCCGACCACCGTGCCGACGGAATCCTGGATGCGCCGATTGATGCGCCGGTAGCGCCGCCCCACCGTCCACACCACGATCGCGATCAACGGCGCGCTGATCGCGAGCAGCGCGGTCAGCTCGGCACTGTTGTACAGCATCACCGCGAACAGGAAGAACGCGGTCAGACTGTCGAGCACGAGCACCTTCACCGCGTCGGTGGTGGCCTGCGCCACCTGCTCGACGGTGTAGGCCAGGCGCGCGACGGTCTGGCCGGAGGGCTCGCGGTCGAACCAGGCGGTCGGCAGGGTCAGATAGCGCGCGAACACCTCGTCGCGCAGTTGCCGCACCACGCCGCGGCCGATGCGCGCCATGCCGAAGTCGCTGGCGAAGGTGGCCAGGCCGCGCACGAAGAACAGCACGACGATGACGATCGGCATCCAGAACGTCATCACCGGATCGCGCTTGATGAACAGATCGTCCAGCATCGGCTGGATCAGGCGCGTGAACGCGCCGGCCACGCCGGCGTCGAACACCATGCCGACCAGCGCGACCAGCGCCACCGGCCAGTGCCCCGCGGCATAGCCGAGCAGGCGGCGGTAGGTGGCGAAGGCGGAAAGCCGGGTCGGCGCCGTCGCACTCATGCGCCCGCGCTCACGGCTTGGCCGGCTCCTTGCTGCGCACCGTGGCGATCGACAGGTGGCTGAAGCCGAGCTGGCCGAGTGCGTCCATCGCCGTGACCACGGCCTGGTGTGGCGTCATCGCGTCGGCACGCAGGATGACGTGGCGCTCGCGGTCGTCGCCGGCCACGCGCGCGATCGCCTCCTTGAGCGAATCGAGGTTCGGATTGAGCACCTCGTTGTTGTCCACGTAGTAGCGGCTGTCCGCGCCGATCATCACGATCAGCGGTTCGCGCGGCGCTTCCTCGGCGGTTTCCGACGCCTGCGGCAGGGTCACCTTCATCGCCGCGTGCTGCACGAAGGTCGTGGTCATGACGAAGAACATGAGCAGCGTCAACATGACGTCGATCAGCGAGATCACGTTGATCTCGAACTCGTCCGGACGCGCGCTGCCGATGCGCATCTCAGCGCGCTCCGCGGACGCTGCGCGGCGCTGGTGCTGGCGCGGCCGGCGCCAGCGGCTCGCCGGCGTGGGCGGACAGCTCGTCGATCAGCAGGATCGCCTGCTGTTCCATGTCGACGACGAGATCGGCGACGCGGCCGCGGAAATAGCGATGGAAGAAGTACGCCGGAATCGCCACGCACAGGCCGGTCGCGGTGCACACCAGCGCCTGGCCGATGCCGCCGGCCATCTTCAGCGGATCGCCGACCCCGCTCACCATCACCGCGAAGAACATCTCGATCAGGCCGAACACGGTGCCGAGCAGGCCGAGCAGCGGCGAGATCAGCGCGATCGTGCCGAGCGTGTTGAGGAACCGCTCGAGCCGGTGCACGACGTGGCGACCGGTGTCCTCGACGCGCTCCTTGATGATCTCGCGCGAGCGCATGCGAACGCTGAGCGCGGCGGCGAGCAGCTCGCCGAGCGGCGAGGTCCTGCGCAGCGCCTCGATGTGTTCCGGATCAAGCTTGCGCGTGCGCGCCCACTGCCGAACCTCGTCGCCGAGATTCGGCGGGATCACCGCCTTGCGCCGCAACGACCAGAAGCGTTCCAGAATGATGGCCAGCGCCACCGCCGAGCAGAGCAGGATCGGCACCATCGCCCAGCCGCCGGCAATCAGGATTTCCAGCACTCGTGGTCTCCATCGGACGGAATGCCGCGAATGATAGCGCGTTCCGCGCCGCTGCGGCTGACGCCGGCGCGCGGACCTCCGCGCCAACCGCGACACGGCTCACGCCCGGCGTGCACCGCCTCAGCGCAGGCGCTCGCGCAAGCCGCCGTGGCGGCGCACGCGATGCGCCGTCGCCGCGCGCAGTGCTGCGCGAGTGCCCCAGAGCTCCGCGCCATGCCGCGCGCGCGACACCGCCGTGTAGAGCAGCTCCCGGCTCAGCAGCGGATGATCGACCGCCGGCGGCAGCACCACGGCGACGCGGTCGTATTCCGAACCCTGGCTGCGATGGATGGTGATGGCGAATGCGGTCTCGTGCGCCGGCAGCGCACGCGGCGAGAAACTGCGCAGGTTCGCGCCGCCGTCCTCGAACCACACGCGCAGACCCTGCGGCCCGTCCAGCGCCACGCCCAGGTCGCCGTTGTACAGACCGCGGGCGTAGTCGTTGCGGGTGACGATGACCGGGCGGCCGTGATGCCACTCGTCGCGCGGGTCGAAGCCGCCGCGTCGCGCCAGCGCCTCGGTCACCGCGCGGTTGATGCCCGCCGCGCCGAACGGCCCGTCGCGCAACGCGCACAGCACCTGCGCCGCGTGCAGTCGGGCGAGCGTGGCGCGCGGATCGGCACGGCGGTCGAGCAACGCATCGAACAGCTCGTGCTCGGCCGTCACCCAGGCCTGGGCGTGCGCGCGCACGGCGGCGGCATCGCCGCAATCGCGCCAGCGCAGCGCGGCATCGGCGCCATCCAGCAGCGCCTCGAACCCGGCCGTCTCGCCCCGCCGCAGCGCATCGAGCGCATCGCGCAGGCCGCCGCCCGCGCGCCAGACGTGGCGCAGCGTGAGGACCTGTCCGGCGAGCGGCGCGGCGTCGCTCGGCGCGTCGACGACGGCATCGGTGACGGCGCGCAGACGCCGCGCCAATTCCGCCGGCAGCGCGTTCTCGCCGCAGGCGGCGACGATGTCGCCGAGCACGGATCCGGCTTCGACCGAATACAACTGGCCCGGATCGCCGACCAGCAGCAACACCGCCTGCGGGCGCAGCGACTCGACCATTTGCCGCATCAGGGCGAGATCGACCATCGAGGCTTCGTCGACCACGACGACGTCGGCCGGCAGCGGCGCCGCCGCGCCGAAGGTGTGGCGATGCTCGCGCGGATCAAAGCCGAGCAGACGGTGCAGGGTCTGCGCCTGTGTCGGGATGTGTCCGAGCAATTCGCACCACGCCGCGCCGGGCGGCAGCGATGCGCGCAACGCCGCGGTGCCGAGCGCCAGGCTGCGTGCCAGCCGCTGCGCCGCCTTGCCGGTGGGCGCGGCCAGCGCGACCTGCGGTTGCGCCGGCAGACCGCAGGCCGCGGCGTGGCGCAGCAGCATCAGCAGCATGCGCAGCACGGTGGTGGTCTTGCCGGTGCCGGGGCCGCCGGTGAGCACGAACAGGCGCGCTCCCGGCACGGCGGCGACGGCGGCGCGCTGCCACGCCGTGGCGGTCGCCTCGCTGCCGGCGAACAGCTCGCCGACGTCCGCGGCGAGCGTGGCCGCAGCGAGCGGCAGCGTGCGCGCCAGCGCGCGCTCGCGCAGCAGTTCGGCAAGTCGCGTTTCGTGGCGGAAGTTGCGCCAGGTATAAAAATTCCTCCACTCGTCGAGCACGAACGGCGTAAAGTGCGCGCCCTCGCCCACCCACGGATGCGCGCGCAGCGCGGCGAGATCGGCGGCGTCGAACGTCGGGTCCTCGCCGAGCGCGGCGCAGGCATGGCCCTGCCCTTCGCCCCGGCTCGCCGCGAACGCGGCACGCGCGAGCAGCAGCGAGCCGCTGCGCCGAGCGACCCAGTGCGCCAACGCGCGATCGAGCTCGCGCTCGCCGAACCGGGCCGCGTTCATGCAGCCTCCCGCGCGCCGGCGAAGGCGTCGTCGAGCGCCTCGAGCAGCGCCACCGGCCAGCGACGCCGCCACACGCCGAGGCCGGGCGCGAGCCCCGCCGCGCGCACGAACACGTACCAGCTCTCGCCGAGATCTCGCTCCGGCGCGTAGCCCGGCAGCCGCGCACGCAGATGGCGGTGCAGGGCGAACACGTACAACAACGCCTGCAGCGGATAGTGGTGCGCCGTCATCGCCTGCGCGAGCGCGGCATCGGCATAATCGCCAAGGCGCGTGCCGAGGCGGTTGCTCTTGTAGTCGAGCACGTGATAGCGCCCTTCGTGGCAGAACACGAGATCGGCGAAACCGGCGACCAGGCCGTTGAGCTCGATCGCGCCCCACGGCGACGGCACGACATCGGCGCAAGCGTGCGCCGCGCAGATCGTCCGGAGGCGCTCGAGCGGCAGCGATGCGACCGGGAACAGGAACTCGAATTCCGCCACGCGCGCCTCGCGCGCGAGCCGATCGAGACGCAGCCCGGCGCCGAGATCCGCCGCGCGCACCCGATCGAGCATGCGACCGACGGCGGCGAGCGCGGCGTCCGCCTCGCCGGCCTGCGGCCGCGCCGCCTGGCGCGCGAGTTCGGCGGCGACGAGTTCGCGCTGATCGGGCCAGATGCGTTGCGGCGCCGCGATCTCGAGCAGGCGATGCACGGCATTGCCGAACCGCCGCCCGCGCCAGGGCTCGAGCGCGAGCAATTCGGAATCCTCCGGCTCGACCGGTCGCTCCGCATCGGTCGCGCTCGCGGCGGCGGCCTCCGCTTCCGCCGACGGCCACGGCGCGGCTTCCTCCGTCTCGGCCTCATCCGCTGCGGCGGACTCGCTCTCGGGCGGCGCACTGCGTGCCAGCGCGCTGAAGCTGTGCAGCCAAACCGGACGCCGCGGCTCGGGCAGCGGCTCGCGCGCGGCGCGGATCGCCGGTTTCGCCTGCGCCGGCGTGTAGCACGGACGCGGCCCCTGGTATGGCCCGACGATGCGCACGCCGGACAGACGCCTGGCCAGCTTCGGCAGCGCCGTCGCGTCGCCCGGCAGGCCGAGCCCCGCGAGCGCCCGACCGAGCAACCGCTCGAGCGCCGAAGTCTTCCAGGTTTCCTTGCCGCCATCGAACGATTCGTCCTCGCCCCAGTAGACGTGCAGCGCGTGCTGCGCGCGGGTCAGGGCGACGTACAGCAGCCGCAGGCGTTCCTCCAGTTGCTCGCGATGATGCGCCGCGCGATGTTCATCGAAGCGCGCCGAGCCGATGTCGAAGCACAGCCGCCCGTTCGCGTCGTGGAAGCGCAGCACCGACGGTTCGGCGCTGCGCGACCCCAGATTCACGCGCCACAACAGCGGCAGGAACACGATCGGGAATTCCAGACCCTTGGCGGCGTGCAGGGTCATCAGTTGCACGCGCGCGGCGTCGCTCTCGAGGCGCAGGCGGCGCGCCTCGGCCGCTTCGCTGTCGGCATCCTCCTCGCGTCGCAGCGTGGCCAGGCGCGCGCACAGCGCATCCAGACCGTGGCGACTGGCTTCCTCCTCGGCCAGGAGTTCGCCCAGATGGCGCAGGTCCGTGACCACGCGCTCGCCGTCCGGCAGCGCGAGCAGCGCCGCGGCGCGCTCCGCCAGCAGCGCCTGCACCCAGGCGAGCACGCCGCGCGTCTCGACCAGGGCGCGCCAGTCGACGAAACGATCGCGCTGCCGTTCGAATGCCGCGCTGTCGTCCAGCCAGCGCCGCAGCGCGGAGAAATCGGCGCCGCACAGGCGCGTGGCGAGCGCCGCGCGCAGGGCGCGATCGTCGTTCGGATCGCGCAGGGCGCTGAGGATCAGCAGCAGTTCGCGTGCACTGTCGCCGGCGAACACGCTGGCGCGGCCGCCGCCGACGCACGGCACGCCACGCTCCGCGAGCAGACGGCGCAGCGTGGCGACCTGAGCGTTGGTCGGCACCAGCACGGCGATGTCGCCCGGCGCGAGCGCGCGCTCGCCCAGCCGCTGGCGCGGATCGCCGAGCAGTTCGGCGATGCGATTGGCACAATCGACCAGCGCCGCCATCTCGCGCTCGGCGACCTTGTCGCCGGTCGCGGCGAACCGATGCAGCGCGAACGGCGCGGCGACCCGTGCCTTGCCGCAGCGCTGGACGCGCCGATCGGACGGCCCGCGCGCGCGCACCGGACGGTAGCGGATCGCGTCGTTGGCGAAGCCGTCGCCGGCCGCGGCATAGAGCTCGTTGCAGGCCGCGACCAGGGCCGGCGCGGAGCGGAAGTTCTCGGTGAGTGCGCAGCGCTGCGGCGCCGCCGCGCGAGCGCTCAAGTACGCGGCGATGTCGCCGCCGCGAAAACCGTAGATCGCCTGCTTGGGATCGCCGATCATGACGAGCAGGCCGCGCGCGGCGCCGCCGGCATCGCGGTAGATGCGATCGAAGATCGCGAACTGGCGCCGATCGGTGTCCTGGAATTCGTCGATCAACGCGACCGGAAACGCGGCGAACAGCTCATCGGCCAGCTCGGCATCGGCCGCGGCGCCGCACAGGCGACGGTGCACGGCGTCGATCTGCATGGCATAGGTCTGGCCTTCGCGGCGCACGGCGCGACGCGGCACCTCGTCGCGGCAATACTCGAAGGCCGCGCCGAGCACCTCGCCGCGCACGAACTGCGCGCGCCGCACCACGAGCTGCCGCAGCCGCAGCAACCGATCGAGCACGGGAATCGTTCGCGGATCGAGCCCGGGTTTGAGCTGTTTGGCGAGCTCGCCGGCCTCGAACACCTTGCCATTGCTGCCGCACAGCCAGGTATCGATGCCGGCGCCCGCCTCGAGCGCATCGGCGATGGCCGTCAGGCGATTGCGCAGCGCTCGCTTGGACCCATCCAGCACGGCATCGCCGGCGAGCCGCCGCAGCTCGGCGATCCATTCCGGTCGGCGCAGCTCCGCGAGCGCGTCGGCGAGCGCGCGCCGGCCGTCGCAGGGCAGCAGTGCGCCATCGGCCGCGAGCAGCGCCTCGAGATCATGCAGCAGCGCCTCGGGGCCGTGCGGCAGCACCAATTCCGCCTCGTCCGCATCGACCGCGCCGGCGAGATACCGGCGGCGCCAGAAATCCTCGACGCATTCGCGCAGCAGCTCGCGCTCGTCGAGCAACTCCGCGCCGGCGAACGGCGTCTGGCTCGCGAACGGAAAATCGCGCTGGATGCGCTGACACAGCGCGTGGATGGTGGCGATCGGCGCGCGGTCGAAGTCGAGCTCGGCCAGACGCAGCCGGCGCAGCGCCGTGGTCCGGCGCGTCTCGTCGGCCTCGATCCCGGCGAGCCAGGCCTCGAGCGCGGGATCGGCGGACGCCGCATCGGCCGGCGCCTGGCGCGCGAGGCGCCGGGCCGCCGCGCCGATGCGCGAACGCAGGCGCAGGCGCAGCTCCTGCGCCGCGGCCTCGCTGAACGTCGCCACCAGGATCTGCTCGACCGAGCGCTCGCCCTCGAGCAGCAGGCGCAGATACAAGAGCCCGAGGGTGTGGGTCTTGCCGGTGCCGGCGCTGGCCTCGATCAGCACCCGACCGGCGAGCGGCAGGCGCGGCCAGTCGAGCGGCGTCATCGCGTCGTCGGCGAGGGTCGCGTTCACGCGCTGTCCGTCTCCTCGCGCGCATCGGGTTTGAGCACGCGCCGTTCCGGATCGAGCACATCGGCGACGAGTTCGCAGGCCGCGGCGAAGCGCGCGGTGGCTTCCCGGTCCTCGCCGAACAGGTCGCGCCCGCGCATGAGCAACGCCGCGTAGCCCGGCGCGCGGTCGCGCTCGCCAGCCTGGAATCCGCCGAGCCAAACATTGCGCGCGCTCACCAGGCGCTTCGCCTCGGGTGCGCGCAGCCAGGCCCAGGCGGTGTCCGGAAAATACAGCAGCGGCTGGCCGGACGCATCGCGCGCGGCGGCGAGCAGGCGCGTGAGTCCGGCGCGCAGGCGCGCTGGATCCTGCTCGCGCATCGCCGCGATCAGCGGGGGAATGCGCATTGTGGAATTCGACGCTTTTTCCACAAAGCAGACATTCGCCTTCGGCTCGGTCAGGCGCAACGCCGCCCAGTCGAGATAGAACGGCACCAGGTCGCGCAGGCCGGCCGTACCGTGCGGCTTCGCGCCGATCAGCCAGATGCGTCCGTCCGCGGCGCGGAACACGCCCTCGACCACGCCGGCGAGATGCAAGCCGCAGTCGAGATCGAGGGCCACCACCACGTCCGCGCGCCTCGCCGCACCGCCGAGCTGCGCGCGCAATGCCGTGAGCGCAGCCTGCGCCAGTTCGCGCTCTGCCGCATACAAGCGCTCGAGCGCCGCGCCGGCCGGCAGTGCGCCGGACAGGCGCAGTTCGTCCGGCGGCGTCGCCGGCAGTTCGTCGTGGCCTTCCCGCAGCGCCTCGAACAGCAGCCGCTCGGCCACGCGCTCGCGCCGCTCGGCGCGCGCGGCCAGCGGCTCGCAGTCGGGCGGCGCATCGTCGGCGAGCGCATCGAGCGCGATGCCCTCGCCGTCGCGCAGCGTGGCGCGCGCCGGATCGCGCCAGAAACGTTTGAGCGAACGCAGCGACCACTCGACGGGCGCCGCACCGCCCGCGTCCGGCGCGAGAAACGGCGGCTCCGGCGCGGCCGGCTGCGCCGGCACCGCGACATAGGCGCGCTCGAAGGAGAACAGTCGCGGATCGCCTCGGTCGCTCGCGTCGTCCGGCACACGCTCGTAGTAGCGGGCGGCATAGGGCTGCAACGCATGTCGCACCAGCCACGGCCGCGCATCGTCGCCGGCGAGACCGTGCTGTTCGTCGAGGAAGCGCAGCAGCTCGGCGAGCGGCGCGGCCGGGTCGCGCGGGTGGCCATCGTGTGCGTCCTCGCCGCAGTAGCTCACATGCAGCCGGTCGCGCGCGGCCATCAGCGCCTCGAGGAACAGATAGCGATCCTCGCGGCGCGCGTCGCGGTCGCCGCGGCGCAGTCGCTGCACCATGCGATTCAATCCGGCATCCGCGGCGGCGCGCGGAAACTCGCCTTCGTTCATGCCGAGCAGGCAGACCACGCGGAACGGGATCGCGCGTTGCGGCACCAGCCCGCAGAAGGTGATGCCGCCGAGCAGGAACGGCTGCCGCTCCGCCACCGCGGCGAGCGCATCGCGCAACGCCTCGCGCAACGCGCTCCAGGCGACCGGCGAGGCGCCGCTCGCCGCCGCGGGTTCGGCCAGCGTCGCCAACGCCCGATGCAGCGCCTCGAGCGCCTCCGCCTCACGCGCATCGGCCGGATCGGCGGCGAGGAACGTGTCCACCGCCGCGTGCAGGCGCTCGCACCACTCGGCGAGCAGTCGCGGCCGGGCGAGTTCGCCGCGCAGCTCGCGCAGCGCAGTGAGCAGGCGATCGAGCCGACCGATCGCCTCGGTCTCGGTGCCGGCGACCCCAGGCAGCGGCAACACGCCGTCGACCAGCGGCGGCGGCAACTCGTCGCCGACGAGCAGGCCGGCGTAGAGCCGGTCGAAGCCGAACTGCCAGGAATTCGCATCGAGCGCGGCACCACCGACCGCCGCCTTCATTTCCGCGTCGAGTCCCCAGGCGACGTGCGCGCGCGCCAGCCAGCGCGCCAGCATCGCGCGCGCGTCGGCGTCGATGCCGAACCGCCGCGCCACCGCCGGCAGGTCGAGAAAATCCAGTATCTCGCTCAGGCGGAAGCGGCCTTCGGCGAGCTCGATCAGACGCGCGAATGCGCCGAACAACGGATGGCTGCGGGCGAGCGCGACATCGGCCAGATGCCATGGCAGCAGCATCGGATCGGCGGCATGGCGCGCCGGTTCGCCGAACACCGCCGGCAGCAGCGGCGCATAGGCGCCGATGTCGGGCGCCATCACCACGATGTCACGCGGGGTGAGTTCCCGATCGTCGGCGAGAAAACCCAGCAGCGCGTCCTTGAGCACCTCGAGCTCGCGCAGGCGCGTGTGGCAGACGTGCACGCGCAGGCTCGCGTCCGCGCGCGCCGCGGCGAGCGCGGATTCGCGCGAGGCGCTCTCCCGCAGTCGTTCCGCCCAGGCCTCGCCCACCCGCTCCGGACGGAGCTCGCGCACGCTCTGCTGCACCCG
>JAJPHA010000090.1 GCA_021325475.1 Rhodanobacteraceae bacterium
CCGGGGGTCAAACCCGGCATCGCGATGGCGGCCACGCTCTCCTGCATCCAGGAGAACACGGGCTTGGCGGTCGAGACGCTGCGCCGCGCCCTTCCTGCCAGGGACACTGCCGCGAACGAGGCGATCTGCTCGCTCAACGCCACCCAGCTCGGCAGGCTGCTCGGCCTGTCGGCCAAGGCCACCAACCAGCGTCTGGCCGCGCACGGCCTGCAGTTGCGCAACGAACGCGACGAGTGGGAACTGACCGAGGCCGGCGAGGCCTGGGCCGAAGCCATGCCGTACTCGCGCAACGGGCACAGCGGCTACCAGATCCTCTGGAACCCGGCGGTCGCGGAGCGGCTGAAGGAGGTGGCGTGATGGCCCTCCCCATCATCACCGCCGACCAGCGGCTGCGCGAGAAGCAGGGCGTGAAGCTCGTGCTTCTAGGCAAGAGCGGCATCGGCAAGACCAGCCAGCTCAAGACGCTGCCGGAAGGATCGACCCTGTTCGTCGACCTCGAGGCTGGCGACTTGGCCGTCAAGGACTGGCGCGGCGACTGCGTGCGCCCGAGCACCTGGCCGGAGTTCCGCGATCTCGTGGTGTTCCTCGCCGGCCCGAACCCGGCGCTGCCCGCCGACGCGCCGTTCTCCGAGGCGCACTACCGGCATGTGTGCGAGCGCTACGGCGATCCCGGTCAACTCGCCAAGTACGACACCTACTTCGTCGACTCGATCACGGTACTCGCGCGCCTGGCGCTCGTCTGGGCCAAGACCCAGCCGCAGGCCTACAGCGAGCGCAACGGCAAGCCCGACACCCGGGGCGCCTACGGCCTGCTCGGCTCGGAACTCATCGGGGCGCTGACCCACCTGCAGCACGCGCGCGGCAAGCACGTGGTGTTCGTGGCCATCCTCGACGAGCGCCTGGACGACTTCAACCGCAAGGTCTTCGTGCCGCAGATCGAGGGCGCCAAGACCGCGGCGGAACTGCCCGGCATCGTCGATGAAGTCGTGACGCTGGCCGAGATCAAGGCCGAGGACGGATCGTCCTACCGCGCCTTCGTCTGCCACACGGTGAACCCCTACGGCGTCCCGGCCAAGGACCGCTCCGGCCAGCTCGAGTTGCTGGAGCCGCCGAACCTGCGCGCGCTGATCGACAAGTGCGCCGCCGCCACTCGAATCCCGCCATCCCCCACTGCATCCCAGGAGTAAGCCATGACCCATTGGTCCGATTTCAACGACGCCGAACAGCAGCAGCACTTCGACCTGATCCCCAAGGGCACGCTCGCCCGCGTGCGCATGACCCTCAAGCCCGGGGGCTACGACGACCCGGCCCAGGGTTGGACCGGCGGCTACGCCACGCAGAGCTTTGAAACTGGCTCGGTGTATCTGGCGGCCGAGTTCGTGGTGCTGGAGGGCGAGTACGCCCGGCGCAAGCTGTGGTCGAACATCGGCTTGCACAGCGCGAAGGGCCCGGCCTGGGGCCAGATGGGGCGCAGCTTCGTGCGCGCCGTGCTCAATTCCGCCCGCAACGTCCATCCGCAGGACATGAGCCCGCAGGCCGCCGCCGCGCGGCGCATCCAGGGCTTCCACGAGCTCGACGGCATCGAGTTTGCGGCCCGCATCGACGTCGAGAAGGACGGCCGCGGCGAGTTGAAGAACGTCATCCGAAACGCCGTCGAGCCCGACCACCCGGACTACGCCCGCCTGATGGGGCTGCCGCCGAAGAACCCCGGCAGTGGTTCCACCGGCGCGCCCGCCGCAGCAACCCCGCCGCGCACGACGCCGCCCGTCAACCCGCAACGCCCCGCCATGCCGGGCAAGCCCGCCTGGGCGCAGTGAGAGGAGGGTCAGTGAAGTGTTGGGTCTGCAAACGACAGGCGCGCGGCTACGGCCACTCGGACCTTCGGCATCCGGTGGGCGACGCCCGGCGCTATCCGATCGACTGGGTGTTCTGCTCGCGGCGTTGCCAGGAGGCGTTTCATGCGCTCTACGGTCAGTGGCTGCGGGTGCGGGACGGACGCCCACCCCTCGGGGAGGTCGCGATGATCGACCCGTCTGACGTCGAAATGGCCGCGATGAGGAAGTGCCTCAAGGCCTTCGGCGCGGCGGCAGAACGCATCGGCTTCGACAAGCCCCTCGGCGCGTACTCCGAGGACGAGGCGCTCCAGGTGATCGACGCCATCGTCACCTGCTACACGGACGCGATGGTCGAGCACCACGAAGCGACCAAGTACCCGCCGGTGCGGGGCTTGAAAGACCCGGTGTCCGACCCCTTCGCCGACCTCGAGGACGATCTGCCGTGGGAGGAGCCGAAGGCTCAAGCGCAGACGGCACGCACGGCAGCACCCAAGGAGGCGCGGCGATGATGGACTTCAACGCCTCCAAGAGCCTGTCGGGTCAGGTCACGGCGCTGATCGATGCCGGGATGCAGCAGTCTCGCGCGGCGCAGCCTCGCCGCACGTACCTGGGCGCCTCGCGCCTCGGGGCCGCGTGCGAGCGCGCGCTGCAATACGAGGTCGCCGACGCCCCGGTCGATCCGGGTCGCGAGACCGACGGTCGCATGCTGCGCGTCTTCGAGCGCGGCCACCTTATGGAGGACTGCATGGTCGGATGGCTGCGCGCGGCGGGCTTCGATCTGCGCACGCGCGACGACGCGGGCGAGCAATTCGGCTTCTCGGCGCTGGACGGGCGCCTGCAGGGCCACGTCGATGGCGTGCTCGTCGCCGGGCCCGACCTCGGCTTTGGGGCCGGCTATCCCGCGCTGTGGGAGAACAAGTGCCTGGGCGCCAAATCGTGGCGCGAGTTGGAGAGACATCGCCTCGCGGTCGCCAAGCCCGTCTATGCCGCCCAGGTCGCGCTCTACCAGGCCTATCTCGAACTGCACGCGCACCCGGCCCTGTTCACGGCGGTAAACGCCGACACCATGGAGATCCACGCCGAGCTGGTGCCGTTCGATGCGGCGTTGGCGCAGCGCATGTCCGACCGGGCGGTGAAGGTCATCACGGCCACCGAGGCGGGCGAACTGCTGCCGCGCTCGTTCTCCGATCCCACCCATGTCGAGTGCCGGATGTGCCCGTGGCAGGACCGGTGCTGGAGGGCTGCGGCATGAGGACCCGATCCGTATCGACGACGGGCGCGATTGGCGAGCCCATGATCGACGCCAAGCAAGCCGCGGCCAGCCTGCGCCTGCCGTACTACTGGTTCGCCGATCCAATGATGCGCGCCAAGCACCGCATCCCGCACTACCTTCTGGGTGGGCTGGTGCGCTACCGGCTGTCGGAACTGCAGGTTTGGGCCTCGCACCACGCGAGAGCCATGGCCCGCAGCGCGTCGGATGGCAGCGAGGAGGGCGGTGCATGATCGATTTCAACGCTCTCCCGGACCCGCCCGCCGACGCCGACCCCACCGCGCGCCGCGAGGAGATTCGCGCCGCCCTGCTCGCGAGGCTGGAGTCGGTGCTGTTCACCCTGTTCCCCGCTGGAAAGAAGCGCCGCGGCAAGTTCTTCATCGGCGACGTGCTCGGCAGCCCGGGCGACAGCCTGGAGGTCGTGCTCGACGGCGACAAGGCGGGACTCTGGACCGACCGTGCCGAAGGCTCCGGCGGCGATGTGTTCCACCTGATCGGCGCCCACTTCGGCGTGGACGTGCACGGCGACTTCGCCCGCGTCCTCGACCTGGCCGAGGACCTCGTCGGCCGAGCGCCCACGGCGCCGCCGCGCAAGGCGGCCAAGAAGGCCCCGATCGACGACCTCGGCCCGGCCACCGCCAAGTGGGACTACCTCGACGCACAAGGGCGCCTCATCGCCGTGGTCTACCGCTACGACCCGCCCGGGCGCAAGAAGGAATTCCGGCCCTGGGACGCCAAACGGCGCAAGATGGCCCCGCCCGAGCCGCGGCCGCTGTACAACCAGCCGGGGATCCAGGACGCCGCCCAGGTCGTGCTGGTCGAGGGCGAGAAATGCGCCCAGGCCTTGATCGAGCTCGGGATCGTGGCCACCACCGCGATGCACGGGGCGAATGCGCCCGTGGACAAGACCGATTGGTCGCCGCTGGCGGGCAAGGCCGTCCTCCTCTGGCCCGATCGCGACAAACCCGGCTGGGACTATGCGATGGCCGCGGCGCAGGCCGCACTCGCCGCCGGCGCCGCCTCCTGCGACGTGCTGCTGCCGCCCGACGACAAGCCCGAGGGGTGGGACGCGGCCGACGCCGTCGCCCAAGGCTTCGACGTCGCCGCCTTCATCGCCTCGGGCCCGCGGATGAGCATCAAGCCAGCACTTGGGCAGCCCACGCAGGAGCCTTCCGTCTGGGCCACCGACGACGCGCTGGCGCTGAGCTTCACCAGCCGCTACAGCGAAGACTGGCGCTACTGCGCCGCCTGGGGCAAGTGGCTGGTGTGGGACGGCCGGCGCTGGCAGGCGGACGAGACGCTGTTGGTGCACCACCTCATCCGGGCGATCTGCCGCGAGGCCGCCCTCAAGGCCGACTCCCACCGGCTGGCGGCCAAGCTCGCCGCGAGCAGCACGGTCGGCGGCGTGGAGCGGCTGGCGCGCACCGACCGGCGGCACGCCTCCACCTCGCAGGAGTGGGACGCGGATCTGTTCGCGCTCAACACGCCGGGCGGCGTGGTCGACCTGCGCACCGGGCGGCTGCGTCCCCACGACCGCGCCGACCGCATGACCAAGCTCGCCACCGCCACGCCCCGCGGCGACTGCCCCCGCTGGCGGGCGTTCCTGGCCGACGTCACCGGGGGCGATACCGACCTGCAGGCCTACCTGCAGCGCATGGTGGGCTATTGCCTCACCGGCTCGACGGCGGCGCATGCGCTGTTCTTCCTCTACGGCACCGGCGCCAACGGCAAGTCGGTGTTCGTGAACACCTTGGCCACGATCCTCGGCGACTACGCCACCAGCGCGCCGATGGACACCTTCATGGAGGCGCGCGGCGACCGGCATCCGACCGATCTCGCGGGCCTGCGCGGGGCGCGCTTCGTCTCCTCCATCGAGACCGAGCAGGGCCGGCGCTGGAACGAGTCCAAGGTCAAAGCGATCACCGGCGGCGACAAGGTCTCGGCGCGCTTCATGCGCCAGGACTTCTTCGAGTACACGCCCCAGTTCAAGCTGGTCATCGCCGGCAACCACAAGCCCGCGATCCGCAACGTGGACGAGGCGATGAAGCGCCGGCTGCACCTGATCCCCTTCACCGTGACCATCCCGCCCGAGCGGCGCGACGCCGGGCTCACCGACAAGCTCCTGGCCGAACGCGACGGGATCCTCGCCTGGGCGGTGCAGGGCTGTCTGGCCTGGCAGCGCGAGGGGCTCCGGCCCCCGGCCAGCGTGGTGTCGGCCACCGCCGAGTACTTCGACGAGGAGGACGCCGTCGGCGACTTCCTGGACGAAGAGGCGCAGCGCCACCCGCAGGCCCGCGTGGCCGTGGCCGACGTGTTCCAGCGCTGGCAGGACTGGGCCGGCCGGCGCGGCGAGTACGTGGGCACAAGCCGCTGGCTCGCGCAGCAACTGGCCAACCGCGGCTTCGAGCGCACGCGCATCCACGGCGGCGTCAAGGCCCTGGCGGGCCTGTCGCTCAAGCCCAAGGACTCCGGCGTACGGCTCCCGTACCGCGACGACTGACCACCCACGGTGACCGAAGGTGACTGGCCCAGGGATTGAATCGCTTTACGCGCGTACGCGCGCGCGGGCGGAAGGGATATTCCCCACGGCGGTCACCTTCGGTCACCGGCATGAGAACACGAACGAAGGACTGCAACGATGACAGCAACGATCCTGGCCCTCGACCTGGGCACCACCAGCGGTTGGGCGCTGCGCGACCGCACCGGCCGCATCACCAGCGGCAGCCAATCCTTCAAGCCACAGCGATTCGAAGGCGGCGGCATGCGCTACCTGCGCTTTGGCCGTTGGATTTCTGAAATTCAGACATCGGTTTCTGAACTTCAGTTTTTGTACTTCGAGGAAGTGCGCCGCCACGCCTCCACCGATGCCGCGCACGCCTACGGCGGGTTCCTCGCCACGCTCACGGCCTGGTGCGAGCACCACGGCGTCCCCTACCAGGGCGTGCCGGTGGGCACGATCAAGAAGCACGTCACCGGTAAGGGCAATGCGAGCAAGGACGAGATGATGGCGGCCATGCGCGCGCGCGGCTACCTGCCCACCGACGACAACGAAGCCGACGCCCTGGCGCTGTTGCACTGGGCCATCCAGCAGCACGACGCGGCGCAGGAGGCGTGAGATGGACATCCCGACTCCTCGCTACCGCTGCCCGCTGGGGCGCCTGCAGCCCGAGCCGATGGACGTGGAGGCCGTCAAACGCCGCGGCTGGCGCGAGCAACGCCTGCTCGTCGTCTGCCTCGACGACGACCGGCTCGACGGGATGGAACGCGAGCTGATCCGCCGAATCGGCGAGCGGCTCTACGGTGCACGGGAGGCGCGCCATGGCTGAGTGGACCGTCGAGCGGGTGGCCGAACGCTTCCGGGAGGCGGCCATCACCGCCCACCGATTGCCGCCCGTGCGCGTGCAGGGCTACTTCAACACCTGGCCCGCGATCCGGCGCATGCCCTGGGAGACGCTGGGGGCCGAGCCGACGATCCGGCGCTTCCCGCCCAGCCCCGAGGCCATCGAGCGCATGCTCGAGACCATGCGCTGGGTCTTGTGGCTGGAGGAAGAGGAACGCCACCTGGTATGGATGCGCGCCGAGCGCCACCGCTGGCGCGAGATCTGCGCCCGCTTCGGCTGCGACCGGACCACCGCCTGGCGGCGGTGGCAGCGGGCGCTCTCGATCGTGGCCGACCGTCTGAACGGAGAGCAAGGAACTTCTCGACACATGGTGCCACTAAGTGGCATACTTCGCTAATGAGAAGAGTCTTCAAGACGCGCCACTTCGCTCGTTGGATGCGCAAGACCGAACTGACAGACGCCGGGTTGTGTCAAGCGGTCGAGGAGATGGCCGCGGGCCTCATCGATGCCGACCTGGGCGGTGGCGTGGTGAAAAAGCGCGTGGGCTTGGCTGGCCGCGGCAAGCGTGGTGGCGCGCGCACCTTGATCGCCACCAACAAGGGCGATCGCTGGTTCTTCGTCTACGGCTTCGAGAAAAACGAGCGGGCCAACATCGATGACGAGGAACTGGAAGCGCTGCAGGATCTGGCCGCCGATCTGCTGGCCCGTCCCGCGCGCCAGTTGGATGAATCCGTTGCCGACGGAACATTGCAGGAGATTTGCCATGACAAACGAGCCTAAGTCCAAGAGCCGCCTGCTCGAAGCCGTTCACGAAACGGCGCGCGACCTGCATCGCCTGGGCTTCATCGACAAGCGCAAGATGCGCAAGTACGACGCGCTGTGCCTGGAGCCGGTGCATGAATACGACGCTGAGAAAGTGCGCGCCTTGCGCGAACGCCTGCACTTGAGTCAGGCCGTGCTGGCATCGGTCCTCAACACCAGCGTCTCGACCGTGCGCAAGTGGGAAGTGGGCGACAAGAAGCCCAGTGGTCCCTCGCAGAAGCTGCTCGACCTCATCGAACGCAAGGGGCTGGAGGCGGTGCTCTGATGGGGTAGCTCTTCCAAACCCATGCGCAACGTTGATGAACGCAGGGCGCGCTGACAGACAGTTTCGGACTGGATGCAAATCCGGGGTCGTTCAGGGGTGCAACAAAGCAGGCCGATCAGGGGTAGTATCTCGGCTAACTTCTGGACAGCGGTGACGGTCGAGGAAGCCGCCCGGCCATTCACGGGTCCTTCCTGGCGACCCAGCCATGCGGGGGGCGCGAGCGCGGCGCTTCGATAGCGTCAGGGTGCAAACCGAGGTTTGCAGGGTTTGCGGTTTGCAGCCCTCCAGCCCGAGACCTTCTCCCCGACACCCCCAGCCCGCCCACGGTCCGCCGTCGGCGGGCTTCTTCGTTTCCGAGGCACCGATTCTGGACACGCTCGCCGTCACGTACCGCAAGGTCGAGACGCTGATCCCCTACGCCCGCAATCCGCGCACGCACAGCGACGAGCAGATCGCGCGCATCGCCGCCAGCATCGCCGAGTTCGGCTGGACCAACCCGATCCTGGTCGATGGCGAGCACGGTGTGATCGCCGGTCACGGCCGGCTGCTGGCCGCACGCAAGCTGGGGCTCGCCGAGGTGCCGGTGATCGAGCTTGCGCACCTGACGCCTGCGCAGAAGCGCGCCTACGTGATCGCCGACAACCGGCTCGCGCTCGATGCCGGCTGGGACCAGGCGATGTTGGCGCTGGAGTTCGCCGAACTGGCCGACGCCGGCTTCGATCTGGACCTGACCGGCTTCTCGGCCTCCGAGATCGAAGGCCTGCTCGACGCCATCGAGAAGACGGAACCGTCCGCCGAAGAGGACACGAGCGCTTTGGTCCGCGACCCGGACGAGGACGACGTCACACCGCCCGCGGTGGCGGTCACACGCCCCCGCGATCTGTGGCTGATCGGTGAACACCGACTGCTCTGCGCCGACAGCCGCGACGCGGCCGCCGTCGCGCGCCTCCTCGAGGGCGAGCGGGCGCACCTGCTCTTCACCAGCCCACCGTATGCCAACCAGCGCGACTACACCACCGGCGGCATCGCGGACTGGGACGCGTTGATGCAGGGCGTGTTCGGCGCTGCCCGCGCGGCACTGCGCGAGGACGCGCAACTCCTGGTCAACCTCGGGCTCGTGCATCGCGACAACGAGTGGCAGCCGTACTGGGACGGCTGGATCGAGTGGATGCGCACGCAGGGCTTTCGGCGCTTCGGCTGGTACGTGTGGGACCAGTCGGTGACCGTGCCCGGCGACTGGGCCGGGCGGCTGGCGCCCCGCCACGAGTTCGTCTTCCACTTCAACCGACGCTCGCGCAAGCCGAACAAGATCGTGCCCTGCAAGTGGGCCGGGCACGAGACGCACCTGCGCGCCGACGGATCGTCCACCGCGATGCGCGGCAAGGACGGCAAGGTCGGCGCCTGGAACCATGCCGGACAGCCCACGCAGGCGTTCCGCATCCCGGACTCGGTCGTCGAGGTGACGCGCCAGCGCGGCCGCATCGGTGAAGGCATCGATCATCCGGCGGTGTTCCCGCTGGGCCTGCCGAAGTTCTTCATCGAGGCCTACACCGACGCGGGCGAGATCGTCTTCGAGCCGTTCGCGGGCTCGGGCACCACGCTGCTGGCCGGCCAACTCACCGGCCGCCCGGTACGCGCCATCGAACTCGCTCCAGAGTACGTGGACGTCGCGCTGCGCCGCTGGCTGCAGCACCACCCGGGCACGGTGCCGGTGCTGGAGGGCAGCGGCCGGACCTTCGACGAGGTGGCGGCCGAACGTACCGTCAGTAGTGGTAGCGCCCCTGGAGGAACTCGACGCGATCGGCCTTGACCAGATAGACGCAGCGATGCTCCTGGGTGATGCGTCGCGACCAGACGTCCGGGCCGAGGTATTTCAGCGGCTCGGGTTTGCCGATGCCATCGAAGGGATCGCGCAGCACCGCCTCGACGAGTTCGAGCAAGCGGCGGGCGGTGCGACGGTCGGTCTCCACCCAATGACGCAGGTCTTCGAGAAATTCCGGATGGCAGACCGCAAGCCGCGAGGCCTCACGCTTCAAGGTCGGCGTCCTGCTTGAGCTGGGCGAGCGTCGTGGGCTTCAGGCTTGTCGTGCGTGCCCGGTTGAGGGCCGTGAGCAGCCGTTCGGCGTTCTTGGCCGAGCGCAGCAGGTGCGCCGTTTCCATCAAGCCTTCGAGCTCATCGGCCGCGATCATCGCCACGGCTCCTCCCGAGCGACGGCGCACCACGATGACCTCGCGATCGTCCACGGCGCGGTCCATCAGCGCCTTGAGCTGCTCGCGCGCCTGGCTGTAGGTGGTTTCGATGGTCATGGCGGCACCTCTGGAATTGGACAGAAGTATTGTACAGGAAATGAACGCCCACTGGCTGGCCGATCGCATCGAGCTCTGGCCGATCGACAAGCTGCTGCCCTACGTGCGCAATGCCCGCCAGCACTCGGACGAGCAGATCGCCCAGATCGCGGCCTCCATCGCGGAGTTCGGCTTCGTCAATCCCATTCTCACCGGCGCCGACGGTGTGCTGGTCGCGGGCCATGGGCGGCTTGCCGCCGCGCGCAAGCTGGGCCTGCCCACAGTGCCGGTGGTCGTGCTCGATCACCTCACGCCGACCCAGCGCCGCGCCCTGGTGCTCGCGGACAACCGGCTCGCGGAACTCGCGACCTGGGACGATGCCCTGCTGCGCATCGAACTGGAGGCGCTGCAGGACGATGGCTTCGATCTCGATCTCACCGGATTCGACGCCGATGCACTGGCAGAACTGCTGGCCGATGAGGAACCACAGATCGAGGGCCGGACGGAGGACGATGCCATCCCGGAGATGCCGGAAGAGCCGGTGTCTCGGCCGGGCGACGTCTGGCGGCTCGGGCCGCACCGCCTGGTCTGCGGGGACGCGACCACCGCCGAGGCCTATGCGCGCCTGTTTCCGGACGGCGAGCGGGCGGACATGGTGTTCACCGATCCGCCCTACAACGTGAACTACGCCAACAGCGCGAAGGACAAGCTGCGCGGCAAACACCGCCCCATCCTCAACGATGCGCTGGGCGAAGGCTTCTACGATTTCCTCTTTGATGCGCTGGCGCTGATCATGGCGCACACCCGAGGCGCGATCTACGTCGCCATGTCCTCCAGCGAACTGGACACGCTGCAAGCGGCCTTCCGCGCCGCCGGCGGGCACTGGTCGACCTTCATCATCTGGGCCAAGAACACCTTCACGCTGGGCCGCTCGGACTACCAGCGCCAGTACGAGCCGATCCTCTACGGCTGGCCCGAAGGCGCGACGCGCCACTGGTGCGGCGACCGCGACCAGGGCGACGTCTGGCAGATCAAGAAGCCAGCGAAGAACGATCTGCACCCGACCATGAAGCCGGTGGATCTGGTCGAGCGGGCCATCCGCAACTCCAGCCGCCCCGGCGACGTGGTGCTCGACCCCTTCGGCGGCTCGGGCACGACCTTGATCGCCGCTGAGAAGGCCGGGCGCGTGGCGCGGCTGATCGAGCTCGACCCGAAGTATGCGGACGTGATCGTGCGGCGCTGGCAGGACTGGACGGGCCAGCAAGCCACCCGCGAGGCGGATGGCCTGGCCTTCGATCAGGCGGCGAGCGACTCGTCGGCGATCGCGCAGTGAATCACGAACCCGGTCAGATTGGGCAGCCCGCGCGGGATGTGCTGCCCCATCGCGACTCAGGCAAGCCGGTAGACGCGCTCGCCGCCCGGGGATCTCTCGGAGACGATCGTCAGGCCCAGTTTCTTCTTCAGCGCCCCGGCCAAGGTGCCGCGCACCGTGTGCGCCTGCCAGCCGGTGCTGTCCATGATCTGGCGGAGGGTGGCGCCTTCGGGACGCTGCAGCATCGCGATCACCTGCGCCTGCTTGCTGTGGGCGCGGGGGCGGCGCGGCTCGGCGCTGCGATGCGCATCCTGCGCCCAGGCCGATTCGGCGGCGTTCACCGCCGCCTCCAGGTCGGCCTCGTCGCGCGCCGTCTGCGCCTGCTCGGCCCGGGCGATCACCGCACCGAGTTTCGCAACGAAGGACTGGCGCGGGGCGGTGCGGGCACCCGGGCGCGGCACGCCCAAGGCCTCGTAGCCTGCGTCGGCAACGACCCAGACCTCGCCCTGGCGGGCGATCAGGGCGCGGTTGGCCAGGCCGTCGAGCACCTTGCGGCGGGCACCGCCTTGGATGTGCTCGGGGAACCAGTCGATTCGGCCGTCGCTGTGCTCGAGCGCATGGGCCAGGATCGCGTGCTGGGCGGGGGTCAGGGTGATGGTGCTCATGGTCTGCTCCTGGATAGGGATGGATCGGCGCGAGTCAGTCTTCCCAGAGGTGCTCGCCATCGAGGCTGATCCACAGGCGCGCATCGCGCGCGGTGGCCATCTCGCGCACCGCCAAGCCGGTTTTGAGGTGGGTGCCGGTCTTGCCGGTGAAGTCGTAACGCTGGCCGTCGTGCATCACGGTCGCTGGGCCTTGCTCGTCGAACTCGATTCGGATCAGGCGGGTGCCGAGGGCGTTTCCGTTGGTGTCGGTGACCTGGGGTTGGCGGATGCGCAGGGTCATGGTCTGCTCCTTGGTGCGTGGTGATTGGGTGAGGTGATGAACGCGCTGTTCGCGTGAGAAGCCAAGCGTTCTTGCTTGGCTTCGCATTGCTCGTCAGACCTTGCGCAACACCGAGATGCCGGCCTGCGCCAGTTCGAGCGCGGCGGCGTGGAAGGCCATCTCGCCGACCCAGGGCGCAGCCCTTGCGTCGTCAAACAAGCGGTCGATGACCGGCCGGGCCTTGGCGCGCATCGCGGCGCAGGCGGCTTCGAGCTCGTCGCGGCTGGCGGCGGCCACCTCCTTGCGGCAAGTGCGCACCAGCACGGTCAGGGCGGCCTCGGCGAGCTTGGTGGCGAGAAGGTCGGGGATGTGGGGGTTCATCGGGCGTCCTTTCGGTCGGGTGGTTCGGAGTGACGTGATGAACGCGCTTCTCGCCCGTGAAGCCAAGCGTTTTCTGCGGGTGTTGGCCAAGAACTGACGATGACTTGATCGAAGAGGGCCATGGGCATCTCGATTCGCGCCTACGCCCGCCACCGTGGGGTATCGGACACCGCCGTGCACAAGGCCATCCGCACCGGGCGCATCACGCCCGAGGCGGACGGCACCATCGACCCAGACCGGGCCGACCGCGACTGGACCCGGAACTCCGAGCCGCCGAAGGCGGGAACGGGCTCCCGGACCGTGAAGGTGCGGGTGGCGGAGGATCCGGCCCCCAACCTCGCCACCGGCCTGCCCGCTGGCGGCACCACGCTCGTGCAGGCGCGCACGGTCAACGAGGTGGTCAAGGCGCAGACCAACAAGGTGCGGCTGGCCCGCCTCAAGGGCGAACTGGTCGATCGCCACCAGGCCATCGCGCATGTGTTCAAGCTCGCCCGTACGGAGCGCGACGCTTGGCTCAACTGGCCGGCGCGGATCTCGGCGCAGATGGCGGCCCGGCTCGGCGTGGAGGCTCACACCCTGCACGTGGCCCTGGATGCCGCCGTGCGCGAGCACCTCGCCGAGCTCGGGGAACTCAAGGTTCGGGTCGATTGATGGACGAGTTCGCCTATGAGGGCTGGGACGTCATCGAGCGCGCTTGGCGCGAGGGCCTCACGCCGGACCCGCTGCTCACCGTCTCCGAATGGGCCGACCGTCACCGGGTGCTGTCGAGCAAGGCCTCGAGCGAGCCGGGGCGCTGGCGCACCGCGCGCACGCCGTATCTGAAGGCGATCATGGACTGCCTGTCGCCGACCTCGCCCGTCGAGCGCGTGGTGTTCATGAAGGGCGCTCAGGTGGGCGCGACCGAGACCGGCTCGAACTGGATCGGCTACGTGATCCACCACGCCCCCGGGCCGATGATGGCGGTGTGGCCCACCGTGGAGATGGCCAAGCGCAACTCCAAGCAGCGCATCGACCCGCTGATCGAGGAGTCGCCGGTGCTCTGCGAACTCATCGCCCCGGCGAGAAGCCGCGACTCGGGCAACACCGTGCTGATGAAGGAGTTTCGCGGCGGGGTGCTGGTGATGACCGGGGCCAACTCGGCCGTGGGCCTGCGCTCGATGCCGGTGCGCTACCTGTTCCTCGACGAGGTGGACGCCTACCCGCTGGACGTGGATGGCGAGGGCGATGCGATCATTCTCTCCGAAGCCCGCACCCGGACGTTTGCCCGACGCAAGATCCTGCTGGTCTCCACCCCCACCATCGCCGGGGCCTCGATCATCGAGCGCGAGTACGAGGCGAGCGATCAGCGCCGCTACTTCGTGCCCTGCCCGCATTGCGCGCACCGGCAGTGGCTGCGCTTCGAGCAGCTGCGTTGGGAGCCGGGGCGGCCGCAAGACGCGGCCTACGTGTGCGAGGCCTGCGAGGAGCCCATCGCCGAGCACCACAAGCCGCGCATGCTCGAACTCGGCCAGTGGCAGGCGCAGGCCGAGAGCCGCACCGCGGGCTTCCACCTGTCCTCGCTCTACAGCCCCTGGCGCCGCTGGCGCGAGATCGCGGAGTCCTGGGAGAAGGCCACCCGCGCCGAAGGCCGGTCGGTGGCGATGATCAAGACCTTCAAGAACAACGAGCTCGGCGAGACCTGGGTCGAGGAGGGCGAGGCGCCGGACTGGCAGCGCCTGCTGGAGCGGCGCGAGGATTACCCGATCGGCACCGTCCCCGCCGGAGGGCTCTTGCTCACCGCCGGCGCCGACGTGCAGAAGGACCGCGTCGAGGTGTCGGTGTGGGCCTTCGGGCGCGGCAAGGAGTGTTGGCTCGTCGAGCACCGGGTGCTGATGGGGGACACGGCGCGCGAAGCGGTCTGGCAGCGGCTGGCCGACCTGCTCGCCGAGACCTGGACGCACGAGAGCGGCGCGCAGCTGCCGCTGGCCCGCCTGGCGGTGGACACGGGCTTTGCGACGCAGGAGGCCTACGCCTTCGTGCGCCGGGTGCGCGACGGCCGGGTGATGGCGGTCAAGGGCGCGCCCAAAGGGGTGGCGCTGATCGGCACCCCCACCGCGGTCGACGTGACCCAGGGCGGCAAGCGGCTGCGCCGGGGCGTGAAAGTGTTCTCGGTGGCGGTGGGCATCGCCAAGCGCGAGCTCTACGACCACCTGCGCCTCGCCCCCGAGGTGGCCGAGGACGGCGTGAGGCCGGCCTACCCTGCCGGCTACGTGCACCTGCCGAAGATCGACGCCGAGTTCCTGCAGCAACTGTGCGCCGAGCAGCTCGTCACCCGGCGTAATCGCCACGGCTTTGCGGTGCGCGAGTGGCAGAAGATGCGCGAGCGCAACGAGGCCCTCGACTGCTACGTCTACGCCCGCGCCGCGGCCAGTGCCGCGGGGCTGGATCGTTTCGAGGAACGCCACTGGCGCGAACTGGAGCGGCAACTGGGGCTGCCGCCGCCCGGCGAATCCATGCCGTCGAACGAAATGCCCATCGAACGACCTCCCGAGGCCACCCATCGCGGTGGCCTCGAGGTTTCTGCAACCCGCCACCCCGGCCGGCGTGTCATCCGCAGCCCCTGGCTGCGCTGATCCCCGCCGGCCGTCCCGAACCCCGAAGGAGAACCCATGTCCCTGGCCACCCGCATCGAGAGCCTCGTCATCCGCGTCGCGCAGGAGTTCAACGACGTCCGCGCGAAGGCCGGGAATCTCGCCAACCTCACCACCACCGACAAGTCCAGCCTGGTGGCGGCCATCAACGAGCTGAAGGCCGCGGTGGTGGCCTCGGGTGCGATCGACGACACCCAGGTCGCCACCACCAGCACCTACTCGTCGAGCAAGATCGTCACGCTGCTCGACACGCTCAAGGCCGAGATCCTGGGCGGGGCCGATGCCGCCTACGACACGTTGCTGGAGATCCAGCAGCTGCTGCAGGATGGCACCAGCGGCCTGGATGCCTTGCTCACTGCGGTCAACCACCGCGTGCGCTTCGACGCGGCGCAGTCCCTGACGGCTGCCGAGCAGGCCCAGGCGCGCAGCAACATCGGCGCCGTGGCCGCCGCCGAGGTGGGCGACACCGACACCGACTTCGTCGCGATCTTCGAAGGGGCCCTGGTCTGATGAGCCTGGCCTTGCGCCTTGCCGCCCTGGCCAGCCGCATCGGCCTGGAGGTCAAGACCAAGATCGATGTCAGCCATCCGGGGCTGGCCCGTGCCTGGGTGTGCTTTGGCCATGTCGGCAACCAGATCGTCGTGCGGGCCGCGCACAACGTCGCCTCGGTCACGCGGCTCGCCCCAGGCCGCTACCGCGTGAGCTTCGCCAGCCCGCTGCCGGACGCGAACTACTGCTGGGTGGGCGTCGCACGCAGCAACACCAACACGGGCACGCAGCGGCTGCTGATCGTGCGCTCGACCGCCGACGAGAAAACGCCGACGCACGTCGATGTGGGCTGCGCGACCACCGCCGCGTCCTTCGCCGACTCCCCCGAGATCGACCTCGTGGTCTACCGCTGATGGCCTACACCCAAGCCGACCTCGAGGCCCTGCAAGCCGCACTCGCCAAGGGCGAGAAGCGCGTGAGCTTCGGCGACAAGACGGTCGAGTACCGCAGCGTGGAGGAACTGCAAGCTGCTATTCGCCAGGTGAAACGCGACCTCTTCGAGCAGGCCGTGGCCACGGGGCTGTGGCCCGGCGCGCCGCGGCAGATCCGCCTTCACACGACCAAGGGGACGTGATGGGTTGGCGCACCTCACAAACGCCAGCAAGCTGGCTCAGCACCCTCAAGCGCCGGCTGCTCGGCACCAGCCCCACCTACGACGGCGTGGGCGGCGGCCGCAGGGCCGTGGCCTGGCAGGTGGGCAACCCCGGGGCGGTCGCGGCGCTGGCTTTCACGCAGAACGAACTGCGCGCCAAGAGCCGCGATCTCGCCCGGCGCAACGCCTGGGCGGCCGCGGGCATCGAGGCGTTCGTGGCGAATGCCATCGGCACCGGCATCAAGCCGCAGAGCATGGTGCAGGACCCGGCCGTGCGCGAGGCCATCCACGCGTTATGGTGGGACTGGGTGGAGGAGGCCGACGCCGCAGGACTCACCGACTTCTACGGCCTGCAGGCGCTCGCCTGCCGCGCGATGCTCGAAGGCGGCGAGGCGCTGGTGCGCCTGCGCTGGCGCCGTCTCGAGGACGGTCTGCCGGTGGGCCTGCAGCTGCAGGTGCTCGAGCCGGAACACCTGCCGACGACGCTCGACCGCGACCTGCCCTCGGGCCACGTCATCCGCGCCGGCATCGAGTTCGACCGGCTCGGGCGGCGCGTGGCCTATCACCTGACCCGCTCGCATCCGGGCGACGGGAGCCTGGCGCCGATGTCGGGCACGGGCGCCTCCGCGGGAGGTCTCGACACCGTGCGCGTGGGTGCCTCCGAGGTCATCCACCTGTTCCGCCCGCTGCGCCCGGGGCAGATCCGCGGCGAGCCGTGGCTTGCGCGGGCGCTGGTGAAGCTGCACGAGCTCGACCAGTACGACGACGCGGAACTGGTGCGCAAGAAGACCGCGGCGATGTTCGCCGGCTTCATCACGCGGCTCGCCCCCGAGGACACCCTGATGGGCGAAGGGCTGCCGGACGCGCAGGGCGCGGCGCTCGCCGGACTGGAACCCGGCACGTTGCAGATCCTGGAGCCGGGCGAGGACATCAAGTTCTCGGCGCCGGCCGACGTGGGCGCGAGCTACGGCGAGTTCATGCGCCAGCAGTTCCGGGCCGTGGCCGCCGCCATGGGCATCACCTACGAGATGCTCACCGGTGATCTCACCCAGGTGAACTACTCCAGCATCCGCGCGGGGCTGCTGGAGTTCCGCCGCCGTTGCGAGGCCATCCAGCACGGGGTGATCGTGCACCAGCTGTGCCGCCCGGTGTGGCGGGCCTGGATGGAGCAGGCCGTGCTCGAAGGGGCGCTGAGCCTGCCCGGCTACGCCCGCCGCCGGCGCGCGTACCAGGCCGCCAAGTGGATCCCGCAGGGCTGGCAGTGGGTCGATCCCTTGAAGGAGTTCAACGCGCTCAAGCTCGCGATCCGCGCAGGGCTGATGAGCCGCTCGGAGGCGATCTCGGCCTACGGCTACGACGCCGAGGACATCGACCGCGAGATCGCGGCGGACAACGCCCGCGCCGATGAACTGGGGCTGGTCTTCGACTCGGATCCGCGGCACGACCAGACACCGGCTGCCGCGCCTCAATCACCGCAGAAGGATGGTTCAGATGCTGATGCCGTAGAGCCTACGAGCGCTTGAGGTCGCGATAGAAGTTCTCGTGCGGGCCAACCGCTTCGAGATAGATCAAGCGGACTTCGTGATCGACGGTATAGCCCAGCAGGTAGAGCTGATTCTGGCTGCGGAACTTGTAGACGAACAGATCGGCGAGATCACCCTTCTTGCGTTCCCCGACGTTCGGGTCGGCCGCGATGACTTCGGTGGCGGCATCGACATCGGCCGCGACGTTGTCATGCAGCTTCTTGTAGGCCCGGGCAAACCGACGGGTTTGCTTGAGACCGTAGCTCATGCCTTGCGGCGGGACCGGGGCACGAAGAGGGTCGCGTCCTCACGCGGCTCGGCCATCGACGCCAGCGATTCGGCGATGAAGCCGACCGGCAGATCGGGGTTGTCCAGCGCGGCCCGGCCGACCTTGGCCCAGTACTCGACTTGGCCGGCGATGGTTCGATGCTCGGCCAGCGCCTCGGCGCGCGCTTGTTCGTAAAGCTTTTGGTCGATGCGGATGGAAATCGACGTCGTCATGGCGTCACCTGGGTAGGCCCTGCAACGAATTTACCACAATTGTAGTAGCGTCTCGCAAGGCGTTCAATCCCATGCTCCCCCACCTCGCCGCCCGCCTGTTCGGGACGCCCTTGCTCGTCCAGCGCGCCAAGCTCGACCTGATCCTCGCGGTGCTCTCCGAGCGCCTCCATCTCGCCGCGCCGGACGTCGAACTCGCGCCGCCGCTGCCGCGGCCCGCGACCCCCCAGGCGTTTCCGGAAGCTTCGATCGCCGTCCTGCCGATCCACGGCACCCTGGTCAAGCGCACGCTGGGGCTGGAGGCGGCCTCGGGGCTGACGAGCTACGCCGACATCGGCGCGCGGCTGGAGGCGGCGCTGGCCGACCCTCTGGTGGCCGGCATCGTGCTCGACATCGACTCGCCCGGCGGCGAGACCGGCGGCTGCTTCGAGCTCGCCCGCCGCGTGCGTGAGGCGGCCGGCCTCAAGCCGGTCTGGGCCGTGGCCAACGACGCCGCCTTCTCCGCGGCCTACGCGATCGGCTGCGCCGCCGAGCGGCTCTACGTCACCGAGACCGGCGGCGTGGGCTCGATCGGCGTGATCGCGCTGCACGTGGACCAATCGGCCAAGGACGCCCAGGACGGCTACCGCTACACGGCGATCACCGCGGGCGCGCGCAAGAACGACTACTCGCCGCACGAGCCGCTTCACGACGCCGCGCGCGCGGCGCTGCAGGCCGAGGTAGACCGGCTCCACGGCCTCTTCGTCGCGCACGTGGCGGCGATGCGCGGCCTCCCTGAGGACGCGGTGCGCGCGACCGAGGCCGCGCTCTTCTTCGGCCCGCAGGCCCTCGAGACGGGGCTGGCCGACGGGGTGGCCACGCTTGCCGCGGTGCTCGCCGAGTTCGACCGACATCTTTCTGCCGCGCGGCGTCCGTCTTCCCCGCCGCGCCAAGCCCCGACCGGGAAGGCGACCGTTCTCCGAGGAACCCCCTCCATGACCGACACCCCGCCCGAGACGCTCGGCGTGGATGAAGCCGCCGCCCTGGTGGCCGAGGCCCGCCGCGAAGTGGCGCAGTCCGCGCAAGCGATCGCGGAACTGTGTCTGATCGCCGGCTGCCCCGAGCGCGCCGCCGAGTTCATCGCGGCCGGCCACACCGAGGCCGCGGTGCGCCGCACCCTGATCGAAGCGCGCGCTGAGCGCAGCACGGAGTCCGCCGTGCGCTCGACCCATAGCCCCGAGGACTGGGCCGCCCCTGGCGCAGACCCCGCCGCCTCGCCCGTGGTCGCCGCCGTCAAGAAACTCGTCACCCGGGAGTGAACCATGCCCACGCTCACCCAAGCCCCCCACCTCGGCGACCTCGTGAAGTACGAGGCGCCGAACCTGTACTCGCGCGAGCAGGCGACCGTGGCCGCCGGGCAGAACCTACCGCTGGGCGCCGTGGTCGGGCGCGTGACGGCCACGGGCAAGCTCAAGGCCCTCGACCCCAGCGCCACCGACGGCACGGAAGTGGCCGCGGGCGTCCTGGGCAACGCGGTCGATGCAACGCTGATCGACCGCGAGGATGCGATCCTGATCGCTCGCCATGCCATCGTCGCGCGCCACGCGCTCGTCTGGCCCGCGGGGATCACCACCGCGCAGCAGCTCGCTGCGATCGCCCAACTCGAAGCGCGCGGCATCGTGGTGCGCGACAGCGCCTGATTCCGCCCCTCCCCACACCTCGGACGACCCGCCATTCGGCGGGTTCGTCGTTTCTGGAGTCTCCCGATGCTCAACCCCTTCGATTCCCCCGGCTTCTCGATGGCGAGCCTGACCGCCGCCATCAACCTGATCCCCAACCGCTACGGGCGGCTGGAAGCCTTGAACCTGTTTCCGGCCAAGCCCGTGCGCACGCGCCAGGTCGTCATCGAGGAGTACGCCGGGCGCCTGAACCTCTTGCCCACCCGGCCGCCCGGCTCGCCGGGCACGGTGGGCGAACGCGGCCGGCGCCGGCTGCGTTCCTTCGTCGTCCCGCACATCCCGCACGACGACGTGGTGTTGCCCGAGGAGGTGCAGGGCATCCGGGCCTTCGGCTCGGAAACCGAGATGGAGGCGGTCGCCGGCGTGCTCGCTCGACATCTCGAGACCATGCGCAACAAGCACGCGATCACCCTCGAGCACCTGCGCATGGGCGCGCTCAAGGGCCAGATCCTGGACGCCGACGGCAGCATCATCTACGACCTGTTCGACGAGTTCGAGCTCAGTCAGGCCACCATCGCCTTCGATCTGGCCAATGCCAACAGCGACGTCAAGGGCCACTGCTACGAGGTGCTGGCGCACATCGAGGAGAACTTGAAGGGCGAGTTCATGACCGGCGTGCACGTCCTCTGTTCGCCCGAGTTCTTCCGGGCGCTCACCGGCCACAAGTCGGTCAAGGAGGCCTATACCCAGTGGCAACAGGGCGCGATCCTGATCAACGACGTGCGCGCGGGCTTCGTCTTCGCCGGCATCACCTTCGAGGAGTACCGCGGCCAGGCGACCGATGCCAACGGCAACGCGCGCCGCTTCATCGCCGCGGGCGAGGCTCACGCCTTCCCGCTGGGGACGGTGGACACCTTCGCCACGTATTTCGCGCCTGCCGACTTCAACGAGACCGTCAACACCTTGGGCCAGCCGCTCTACGCCAAGCAGGAGCCGCGCAAGTTCGACCGCGGCACCGATCTGCACACCCAGAGCAACCCGCTGCCGATGTGCCACCGGCCCGGCGTGCTGGTGAAGCTCACCGTCTGAGGGTCCTGTCCGATGGTCTGTGTGGAGGATCTGTACGACGCCGCCGAGCGCGCGGGACTCTTGACGCCCGTCGTGGTGGGCACCACCACCGTGTCCTGCGCGTTCCGTGCGCCGGACGAGACGGTGCTCGACGGCCTGGCGCTGGCGCGCGACTTCGAGATCGAATACGCGGCCTCGCGCATCCATCTCGCACCGGGCGACGTGGTCACCATCGCCGGCGAGTCCTACCGCGTGCGCGAGGTGAGGGCGCTCGGCGACGGCCGCGAGTGCCGGGCCCAGCTTGCGAGGCTGCCATGAACTCGGTGCGCGAGCGCCTGCTGCGCACCCTCGTCGATCGGCTCACGGCGGCCCTGGCCCCGGCGCCCGTGCTGCGCCAGCCGGCGACACCGCTGCCCCGCGAGGCCGGCCCTGCGTTGCTCGTCTTCGTCGAGGGTGACGCCCTCATCGCACATGCCAACCGGCTGACGGACCGGGCGCTCACCGTGCGCCTGGTCGCGCTCGCGCGCGGCATGGACGCCTTCGACGCGGCCGACCGGCTGATCGTCGCCGCTCACGCCGCCGTGCTCGCGGACCCGAACCTGGGCGGCCTGGCGCTCGCGGTGCGCGAGCTCGACGCCGACTGGGACGCCGACGACCTCGATGCCGGCACGGTGACGCTGCCGGCGCGCTACGAGATCCGCTACCGCACCGCCCTGACCGACCTCACGACCCCGGGATGACCCCCATGCACATCGAACTGCTCCAACCCCACACCCACGCCGGTCGGCGCCTGCCCGCGGGCGCGCGGCTGGACCTGCCCGAGGCCAGCGCCCGCTGGCTGATCGCCCAGGGCGTGGCTCGGATCGTCACGCCGGATTCCTTGATCCCACCCCCCAAACCCTCGCGCCGTGACGGTCCCGCTGTCCCGGCAAGCTCCACGGGAGACTGACCATGGCCTACTTCTGGCTTCGGCCGCTTCGCTTAACGCCCGCTACGCGGGCATTAGCCTTCGCCGCAACGCGCCGACACGGCGCGTTGTCCGGACACATTGCCGATCGCTGAGGAGGGACGGCAATGGCCTATTTCTCTGGACAAGGGCGCGTCTACATCGGCGCGCGCGACTCGGCAGGCAACCCCGCCGGCCTCACCTTCGTCGGCAACGTGCCGGAACTGAAGGTGTCGCTGTCGGTGGAGACGCTGGAACACCAGGAGGCGCAGTCCGGCCAGCGCCTGACCGACCTGCAGCTCATCAAGACCAAGAAGGGCGAGTTCGCCTGCACGCTGGAGGAACTCAGCGCCGGCAACCTCGCGCTCGCCCTCTACGGCCACTCGACCACGGTGGCGCCAGGCACGGTCACGGGCGAGGCGCTGCCCAACCCGGTCACCGCGGGCCACCTCTATCCGCTCGCGCACCAGAACGTCTCGGCGGTGCAGATCCAGGACGGGAGCAGCCCGCCCAAGACCCTGCCGGCGACGCAGGTCCAGGTGCACGCCCGGCACGGCTCGGTGCTGATCCTCGACGCCACGACCGGCGGCCCCTATGTCGAGCCCTTCACCGTGGATTACGCCTTTGGTGCCGCGCAGAGCACGGCGATGTTCACCCGGCCGCTGCCCGAGCGCTGGATCCGTTTCGAGGGCCTCAACACCGCCGACGCCAACCGCGAGGTGGTGATCGACCTCTATCGCGTGGCGATCAACCCGGCCAAGGAGCTTTCGATCATCACCGACGAACTGCTGAAGTTCGAACTCTCCGGCCAGGTGCTGGCGGACCTCTCCAAGCCCGCCGACGGCGAACTCGGCCAGTTCGGCCGCCTGGTGCTCTTGTAAGGGGATGGCGATGACCGATAGCAATACCGACTTCCAGACCTTCCCGCCCGTGCCCCAGGTGGTCACGGTGGCCGGCACCGCGCTGGAACTCACGCCGATCCGGCTGGGCGAGTTACCCCGGATCCTCGCCGCGGTGCGGCCCATCGCCGCCGACCTCTCGACCGAGCCGGATTGGCTCGACCTCTTGGGACGACACGGCGAAGCGGTGCTGGAGCTGCTCGCGCTCGCCACCCGGCGCGAGCGCGCCTGGATCGAGGGGCTGGCGCTCGACGAGGCCGTCACCTTGGCCTGTGCCGTGTTCGAGGTGAACGCGGATTTTTTCGTGCGGCAGGTGGCGCCGAGCATCGCGCAGGTGGGCGAGCGGCTGGCGCCGATCCTCTCGGCTGGGACGATGCCGTCGCCCGGCTCGTCGCCTGCGGCCACCGCCACACCGAGGTGATGGGCTACACGCTCGCGCAAGTGCGCGGCTTGCTGGCCGCCCACGGCCGGCTGGAACGTAGGCAGAACGCCTTGCGGCTGGCCTTGCACGCGGTGGCGGCCCAGGGCGACCGGGCGGCCATCGAGCGGCTGCAGCGCGACTTGTGGGAGGACATGCAGCCATGAAACTGACGCTGGCCACCTCCGGACTGCTCGATCCGAGGCGGCTCTCGGCCTGGAGCGCCGAACGCCGACGGGCGATCCATGCCGCCGTCGCCAAAGGGATGGTCTCGGGCGGCCGCGAGGTGCGCGAGGCCGCCCGCGCCCAGATGCGCAGCGCCTTCCAGATCCGGCGCGCGAGCTTCGTCGCCTCGCTGCAGGCCAAGGTGTTCGACCGCAAGCCCGATCGCCTGCCCGCGCTGTGGGTGGGCAGCCGCATCCCCTGGCTGGGCATCCACACCCAGGGTGGCACGGTCGCGGGCCGGATGCTGATCCCGCTGCTACCGGGACGGATCGGCCCCAAGCGCTTCCGTCAGGTCATCGACGGCCTGATGCGCTCGGGCAATGCCTTCTTCGTCGAGAAGAACGGCCGCGTGCTGCTGATGGCCGAGAACCTCCGCGAGAACGCCGCGCAGCTCAACCGCTTCAAGCGCGCCGAGCGCGAGCGCCGCGGCGTCAAGCGCCTGCAGCGCGGCCAGGAGATCCCCATCGCCGTGCTGGTGCGGCGGGTGGATCTGAAGCGCCGGTTCGATCTCGCAGCAGGCGTGCAAGGCGCCTTGCCCAAGCTCGCTGCCGCGATCGGGCGTGAATTGGACAAACTCTAATGGCAACCGAGCGAGCCCAGATCCTCATCCGCGCCGTCGACGAGACGCGCGCGGCCTTCGGCTCGATCCAGCGCAACCTCGGCGGCCTGGCCGACGCCGCACGCCGGGTCAACGGCGTGCTGGCCGGGCTCGGCGTGGCCTTGTCGGCGGCGGGCTTGGCGGCGATGGTCAGGTCGGCGCTGGAGTCGGCCGATGCGCTGAACAAGCTCTCGCAGCGCGTGGGCATCACGGTGGAGGCTCTGTCCACCCTGGTGCCGGCGGCGGAACTGTCCGGTGTCTCCGCCCAGACCTTCGAGACCGGGCTCAAGAAGCTCGCCACCACGATGTTCGAGGCGGCCACGGGCTCGGAGGAGTCCGCCCGGCGCCTCAAAGCGCTGGGCGTGGCGTTCCAGAACCAGGACGGCACGCTGCGCGCGACCGATGCGGTGCTGCTCGATCTGGCCGACCGTTTCCAGGCCATGCCCGACGGGGCGCAGAAGTCGGCGCTGGCGGTGCAGCTCTTCGGCAAGAGCGGCGCGGAGCTCATCCCCTTCCTGAACCAGGGACGCGAAGGCATCGCGGCATTGACCGGCGAGATGGAAGCGCTCGGCGTGCAGATCGGCGGCGACACCGCGGCGCAGGCCGAGGTGTTCAACGACTCGCTGGCCAAGCTGCGGCTGGCTGCGACGAGTCTGGCCAACCGGGTGATCGAGGCCTTCCTGCCGGCCCTGAACGAGATGGCCGGCGGCATGGTCGAGTCGGCCAAGCAGGGCGGCACGCTGCGCGCGATCCTGGACGGCGTGGTGCTGGTGCTCAAGACCCTGGCGCTGGGTGCCGCCACGGTCGGCAAGGCCTTCGTCGCACTCGGCGAGGCGATCGGCGCTGGTGTCGCGGCGGCGGTCGAGGCCCTGCGCGGCAACACCGCCGGGGCCAAGGCCATCATCGCCGAACTCAAGGGCAGCCTCGTGCGGCGTCTGGACGAGTTGGCCGAGTTCCGGGACAGCCTGTTCGACCCCAAGCCCATCGAGGTCCAGGCGCCCAAGGTGCAGGCCGACCCGGCGCTGCTGCAACGGCTCACGGCTCCGGGCCAGGCCCGCGAGGCCGCCAGCGCCCTGGCGGCCCTGCGCAAGGCGCAGATGGACGCCGAGTTCGCCCTGCTCAAAGACGGCCTCGAGCGCCAACAGCGCGCGCTCGATCAAGCACTGGAAGACCGGCTGCTGTCGGTGCGCGACTACCACGGCCGCAAGACTGCGCTGGAGCAGCGCGAACTCGACGCCGAGATCGCCCGTCGCCGGCTGGCACTCGCAGCTAGCCAAGCCGTCGCGACCAACCCGCGCGCTGCCGAATCGGACCGCCTGCGAGCCAAAGCGGAGATCGCCAAGCTCGAGGCCGACCTCATCGTCCTCAACGACCGCCGCGCCGACATCGAGGTCGCCAACGCCCGCGCCGCCGCCCGGGCCGAGCGGGAACTGGCCGAGGCCCTGGCCCAGGCGCGCGAGGAACTCGCCCAGCTCACCGGCACCGACACGGCGGAAGACCGGCGCGCCGCGATCGAGCGCAGCGTCCGGGATCTTCGCGCACGCCTGGCGGCCGAGAACGACGCCGCGGGCGTGGCGCTGATCGACCGGCTCATCGACGTGAAGGCCGCCCAGGCCAACCTCGCCCGGCTGGAACAGGAGTGGCGGCTCGTCACCGAGCGGCTGCGCAATGCCCAGGAGGCGATCCAGATCCAGCAGCAGGCCGGGCTGCTCACCGAAGCCCAGGCCCGCGAACGGATCGTCGCCTTGCAGCGCGAGTCCGCCGATGAGATGCAGCGCCTGCTGCCCGCGATGCAGCAGGCCGCGCAGGCGATCGGGCCGGAGGCGGTGAACCGCGTGGCCGCCTGGCGCAACGAACTGGAGCGCACGCGGCTGGTCACCGACGAACTCGCGCCGCTGTGGAACCGCATCGGCGAGGGCTTCGGCAACGCCCTGCAGGGCATGGTCACCGGCGCGCAAAGCTTCCGCGAGGCGCTGTCGAACCTGTTCCGCCAAGTGGCCGACGCCTTCCTGCAGCAGATGGTGATCCAGCCCTTCCAGAAGTGGGTGGCGATGCAGGCGCGGATGCTGGCGCTCAAGCTCGGCTTCGTGCAGCAGGAGCAGGCGATCGAGCAAGCGGCGGCCGCCCAGTCGGTGGCGCAGAAGTCCGCCGAGACCACCGCCAAGGTGTCGATGGACGCGGCCCAGGCCGGCGCGGGCGCGGCGGCCTCGCAGGCATCCATCCCCATCGCCGGGCCGGCGCTGGCCATCGCCGCGATGGCGGCGATGGTGGCCGCCGTCATGGCCTTGCTGGGCGGGATCAAGAAGTTCGCGGCCGGCGGCTTCGTCACGGGTCCCGGCACGGCGACCTCGGATTCGATCCCGGCACGGCTGTCGGCCGGCGAATACGTGGTGCGTGCGGCGGCGGTCCGGCGTGTCGGCGTGGCCTTCCTCGATGCCCTCAACGGCCTGCACGCCCCGCCGGTGTGGGACGGGCGGCGTCTGGCCCTGGCCGCCGGGGGCCTCGTGCCCCAGGTCCAGGTGCAGCCGGCCGCACCGCAGGTCAGCCAGGCCGTGCGCATCGTCAACGCCATCGACCCGGGCGTCACCCACGACCACCTGCAGACCCCCGCGGGCGAGCGGGTGATCCTCAACATCATCGGGCGCAACGCGCGCGCGGTGCGCGCGGCGCTCCAGGGATAGCCATGGCCTTGCTCTTCATCGACGGTTTCGATCACTACGACCCACAGGCACTCGACCCCTTCGGCGATCCGTGGCTCGCGCGCGGCAAGGCGGCGTACCTGTCGCCGCAGGCGCAGCGCATCCAGGGCCGGCGACCCTCGTCCTACGCCTTGCGTCTGCCGGCAGGTGCCGGCGGCGGCTACGTCAAGAACCTGGAGACCGGGCGCACCAGCCTCATCGTGGGTGCGGCGCTGCGCGTGGCGCCGTTCGAGAACACCGGCGAGGAGCCGGTGCTGCTCGGCGTGCGCGACACCACCGCGCAGGTGGCGCACCTCGTCAAGATCGGCGAGGACGGGCGCCTGAAGCTCTACCGGCGGATGGGATGGGAGGGCGGCTGGGACCAGTTGATCTCGACCTCGGTCATGACGGCGGCCGTGCGGGGGTGGCACTACGTCGAACTGCAGGTCGTGCAGGGCACGAGCAACGGCACGTTGAACGTGCGCCTCAACGGCGTGCTCGCGATCACCCTGTCGGCGCAGAACACCACCCAGGGCGGCGGGCCGCTGCTCACCGCCTTCGCAGGCAGCGTGCCGGGCCAACCCTGCCCGGTCACCGTCGATGTGGACGACCTCTACCTCGCCGACACCTCGGGCACGATCAACAACACCTTCCTCGGCGACGTGCGGGTCGATGCGCTGAAGCCGCAAGCGTCTGGGGCACTGAACCAATGGACGGTCGAGCCCGCGGGACTGCCCGCTTGGGCTGCGGTGAGCGACGGCGATGAGACGACGGCGCTGCGCGCGGCCACGGCGGGCCTGCGCCAGACGTTCGACGTCGAGGCGCTGCCCGTGATGACCACCCCGGCGATCCACGGCGTGCAGGTGACCCTGCTCGCGCGCAAGACGGATGCGGGCAGCGGCCGCGTGCGTGGGCTCGTGGCGAGCGGTGCGCAGACCGCCGTGAGCACCGACATCAATCTGCAAGAGCAACTGGCCTGGCACACGGCGCTGTTCGAGCGCAACCCGAACGGCAACGTCCAGTGGACGGAAGGCGCCTTCAACGCCGCCGAGTTCGGGCTGGAGTCGGCATGACGGATCGGGTCCTGCCTGAGGTGGTGGCCGAGGTCGGTGGCCAACCCACGCCGGGGGTGAGCGTTGTCGAGCAACGGGCCGAGGCAATCTCGCGCGCGGCCTTCGGGGCGCTGGCCGCCACGGCGCTGGCCGAGACCTCGGCCCAGCCGCTGCCGGCCCCCCATCTCTCGACGCTGTGGGCCGAGACGCTGGCGGAGCACGCGCCGCCGCTGCACGCACCCGCCTTGCTCGTCGAGGTGTTGCGCCGCGACACCGCCGCGGCGGCGATCGTCGCCACCGCGATGGACGCCTTCGGCGAGACGCCCTGGCCCGAGGCCCAGCGCGGTGTGTTCGCCTTCCGTCACGACTGGGCCGAGCCCCTGGTCGAGCGCCTGCAATGGGCCACCGGCGTGGTGCGGCTCGCCTCGGGCAACGAGGCGCGGCAGGGGCTGCGGCGCGTGCCGCGGCGCTTCCTGACCTACCACGTGGGCCACGGGCGCGCGAGCGACGCGCTGGCGGCCGAATGGCTGGCCGACCATCTGGGCCGGCTCGCGTGGTGGCCGCTGCCGCAGCACGTGGTGAGGCTGACCTCGGCGGCGGACACCGGCGCGCGGCTGCTTCCGGTGACGCCGGTGGATGAGGCGGACTTTGCGCCGGCCGCAGCCAAGCTGCGCCTGGAGGAGGACGGCCTGCACTGGCCTGCGGATCGTCGCTTCGCGCTGCTGATGGCCCCGGACGGCTGGCAGGTGCTGGCGCTCGCCGAGGTGGAGCCCGAGCGGCTCTGGCTCACCGAGCCGCTGGCGCGGGCGGTCCCCGCGGGCGCGACCGTCCTACCCCTGGTCGAGGGCCTCGCGGTGGAGCCGGCCGAGTTCGCGCAGTGGGTGCCCGGTATCGTCGCGGGCAGCGTCACCGCGCAGGTCGCCTTCGCGCCGCTGCCCGACGAAGGGCTGCTCGACGATCCCTGGCTCGACGGCCTGCCCGTCTGGCCCGACGGCAACTGGCGCGACGACCCTTCCGTCACGGCGCAGGGCGTGGTCACCCGGCAGGACGTCTCGCCGGCCGACCCCTGGGTCCGCCGTGACGACCCGTGGCCGACGACGAGCTTCCAGCGGCGGTTTCTGGCTGCCGGGCGTGAAGACATCGCCCGCTGGCGCGCGCGGCTGTACCGCGCCCAGGGGCGGCTCGGTGCCTGTTGGCTGCCCGACGGTCTGGCGCCGGTGCTGCGCGTGACGCGTGAGGCTGATGGAGAAGACGGCTTCCTGCGCGTCACAGGTGAGGACCTCTCGGCCTTCTGGCACCGCCCGGCCGGTGCGCTGATCGTGCATCCCGACGGCCAGCGCCAGCACGTGCTCACCGCCACCTGCCATCACGACGGCGGCGGCGTGCTGGTGCTGTGCTCCGGGCTCGAAGCCCCCGTCCCGGCCGGCAGCCGCGTCCTGCGTCTTTCGCGCTGCCGGCTCGACCACGACGCGGTGGAGCTCCACTGGCACACCCCCGAGCTGGTCGAGATGCCCCTGACCCTGCGCCGGCTGCCCGAGCCGCGCGGCAACGATCTCATCACGTACACCCCGTCCTGACCATGAGCGAGAGCCCCCTGTTCGAGGTCGAGCTCTACGCCTTCGAGGGCACGAGCGGCAGCTTCCGGCTCACCCCGCACGAGTTCGACGTGGAGATCGGCGGCCAGCGCTACGAGCGCTGCCCCCTCGAGCGCAGCGCGCTCGCGCTCGGGGCCGAGGCGGCCAAGTCGGCGCTGGAGTTGAAGCTGCCACCCGACCACGCGCTCGTGCGGCATCTGCTGCAGGCGACCCTCACCGGCGAGGCGACCGCGGTGCGGCTACGGATCGCCCGACGTGACGCCTGGGGCGATGCCTGGTGGCTTTCCGGCACGCGCTGGATGGGCCGCGTGCTCGGGGTGGAGGTGGCCGATGACTCTGCGCGCATCCGCTGCGAGTCCGCCCAGGTGAGCTTGAAGCGCATTGGTCTCAGGCGGCTCTACAGCCGCGCCTGCTCGCACGTGCTGTATTCGGCCGCGTGCGGGGCGACGCCGATCTCGGCCACCGCCGAAGTGATCCGCTCCGAAGGCCGCCAGGTGGAACTGGCGAGCCTCCCGCCCGAGGTGGCCGGCATGCTCGCCGGCGGCTGGTTGCAGACGCCGGCAGGCGCGCGCCACATGATCGTCAGCGAATCATATGCGGGCGTGGAACTGCTCTATCCGGTGGGGCTTGCGCCGCAGACGCCGGTCGAGCTCGTGGCCGGCTGCGATCACAGCATGCCCACCTGCGCCGCGCGCTTCGACAACCTCGCCAACTACGGCGGCTTCCCCTTCATTCCGACGAAGAACCCGTTCTCGACGGGCGTCTTCTGAAACCCGCAGGACCTCCCATGTGGTACCTGGTCGTCATCGTCGTGGCGGCGCTGGTCTCCGTCGCCCTCGCGCCCAAACCGCCCACCCCGAAACCCGCCGAACTCTCCGACCTCGACGCGCCCACGGCCGAGGAGGGCCGACCGATCCCGGTCGTCTTCGGCGCGGTGCTGCTGCGCGGGGCGAACGTCGTGTGGTACGGGGATCTTTCGGCCGAACCGATCAAGAAGAAGGGCGGCAAGAAATGAGCAAGGACGTGACCGTCACCATCGCCCACGTGCGCGCCGCAGGCCTGTGCGTGCACGGCACGCGCACCTGGTTCGCGCGCCAAGGCCTGGACTTCCGTGACTTCCTCGCCCGGGGGCTGCCCGCCTCCGTGCTGCTGGCCACCGGCGACGCGATGGCCGCACGCGTGGTCGAGGTCGCGCAGGCCTGCCATGAGGAGCCGCGCTGATGGGCGGCCGCCGCAAGAAGCAGACCGTCGGCTACCGCTACCGCATCGGCATGCACCTGGTGCTGTGCCAGGGGCCGGTGGATGCGGTGCAGGAGATCCAGGTCGGCGATCGCAGCGCCTGGGGCGATGCGAGCCGCGCGCCGCTGGCGAGCGGCCATGGGCTGGGGCGGCTCTCGATCCACAAGCCCACGCTCTTCGGCGGCGACGAACGCGAAGGCGGCGTGGTGGGTGAGGTGGATGTGCTCAGCGGCGATGCGACGCAAGGCCGCAACGACTACCTGATGAGCCGCCTGGGCGCGGCCATCCCGGCGTTTCGCGGGGTGCTGTCGCTGGTGGCGCGCAAGATCCTGTTCGCCGCGAACAACCCCTACCTCAAGCCTTGGGCGGTGCGGGTGCGGCGCTTCACGGCGGGCTGGCACGGCGAACCCTGGATGCCCTGGAACGCCGAGGTGCGGACCTGGGATGCCGACACCGGCACCTCTCTCACCGTCGGCATGAACCCGGCCCACATCCTGGTGCAGTGCCTCACCGACCCGCACTGGGGCATGGGCTATCCGCCATCCACCCTCGGCGCAAGCTTCTGGAACGCGGCCTGGGCGCTCGAAGCCGAAGGCTTCGGCCTGAACCTGGTCTGGACGCGCCAGCAGCCGATCGAGGCATTCATCGCCCAGGTGCTCGACCACGTCGGCGGCATCCTCTACCTCGACCCCGAACGGGGCCGCTTCGAGCTCAAGCTCCTGCGCGACGATTACTGGATCGAGGGCCTGCCGCTCCTGGGCCCCGACGAGATCGTGCGCGTGGAACGCTTCGAGCGCGCGCAGTGGGGGGAACTGCCCAACGAGATCACCGTGGTCTACACCGACTGGGCGACGGCCAAGGAGTCCACCGTCACGGTGGAGAACCTCGCCGCGATCCAACTGCAAGGCGGGGTGATCAACCAGCGGCGCGACTATCCGGGCGTGAACTTTGGTCCGCTGGCCGCACGGCTCGCGCTGCGCGACCTGCGCGCACTCGGCTCGCCCCTGGCGCGCATGAGCTTGACCATCGTCCCCGGCGCCCTGGAGCGTCCGCCCCTGCCGGGAGACGTGTTCCTGCTGCATTGGCCACGCCTTGGCATCGAGCGCATGGTGGTGCGCGTCACCGGCATCGACACCGGCACGCTGGGCGCCACCGAATGGCGCATCGAGGCCGTGGAGGACGTCTTCGGCATGAACGACACGGTGCTGTCTCCCCCGCCGCCACCGGTCGAGGAGCCGCCCCTCGTGCCCATGTCGCCGGCCCTGGTGCTGGCCGTCGAGGTGCCGTACTGGGAACTCGCGCGGCGCCTGAGCCGGGCCGATCTCGCCACCCTCACCGACACCGACACCTACGTGGGAGCCCTGGCCTGCGCGGGCGGCACGGGGCAGTTGAACTGGCAGCTCGCCACCGGGCCCACGGGCGGTGAGCTCGAGGCGGTGGCCCCGGAGGACTACGCGCCTTTGCTCACGCTCGGCCAGGCGCTGCCGGCCACCGAAGCCGATGCGCTGGCCGTGCCGGTGACGGCGCTGGCCCAGCCCGAGCGCCTGGCGGTCGGCGACTACGCCTACCTGGTCGATGCGCTTGGTGCGATCCGCGAGGCCGTGGCGATCCTCGCCTTCGATGCCGCCGCGGGCACGGTGGATCTCGCCCGCGGAGTGCTCGACACCACGCCACAGATGCATCCGGTCGGCACCCGGCTGGTGGGCGTGGGCGAGTGGCTGGCCGCCGAGACCACCGAGCGCGCGCCGGGCGAGTCGGTCTTCGTCGCCGCCATCCCGCGCACGGCCAGCGACGATGGCGATGCGGTGCTGGCCGCCAACGGCGCGCCCCTCGTGCTCGCGGGGCGCCAGGCGAGGCCGTACCCACCGGGGCGAGTGCGGCTCAACGGCCAGCGCGAGCCAGCCGTGGTCGCCGGCGACCTGATCCTGACCTGGGCACACCGCGACCGCACCCTCCAGACCGCCTACCTCGTGCGGCAGGACGAGGGCGACATCGGCCCCGAGCCGGGCACGACCTACACCGTGCGCATCAGAGACCGCAACGGCACCCTCGTGCGCAGCGAGACCGGCCTCACCGGCCACGCCTGGACCTGGGACGTGGCGAGTAGCGCGACGGACGCCGGCGTCGCAGGCGACCGCGTCACCGTCGAGATCGAGGCCGAACGCGACGGGCTCGTGAGTTGGCAGGCGCAGGTGCGCACCGTCGAGCGCGCGGGCTACGGCCTGCGCTGGGGGCAGTACTGGGGCAGGGTGTGATGGAGACCACCCTCGACCTGCACCCGCAGCCGCGCATCGACGTGCACTTGCTCACCCTCGACGAGCCCCAACACTGGCGCGAGGAATGTCTGGCGAGCCTCGTCGGCGCGCCGATCCGCCTGCATCTGCTGCCAGGCATCCCGGGGCGTGTGGGGCAGGCCCGCGCGGCAGGCTTCGCGCGAGGGGCCTTGCCGCTCGTGTCCTTCGTCGATCCCGACGACCGCTATGAGGCTGCGGCCTTCGCGGCCCTGGCCGATGCGCTCGATGCCTACCCGCAGGCGGTGCTGGCCTACACCGACGAGGCCCTGATCGACGAGCACGGCGACAGCCTCGGCGTGCGGCGACTGGCCTACAGCGCCTTGCAACACGCCCACTCGGCCAGCCACGTCCACGGCCTGATCGTGATGCGCCGAAGCGCCGTCGAGCCGGTGCTGACACGCATCGCCGATCTCGACGCCGGCACCGACTGGCTGCTCACCCGCCTCGTGGCCCGGCAGGGCAGCGTGTTGCACCTGCCCCTCGTCGGCCGCCACTGGCGGCAGCACCCGAACCAACACCACCGCCGCGCTCTGCCTGACCGGCGGGCGATGACCCACCTTGAGAGGAGTTGAACCCATGCCACAGACCGATCCGAACCTGGGCCTCGTCTACGGCTGGACGCTGGGCGAATCCGGCTGGCACACCGGGATGGACGCGAACCTGAAGCGCCTGGGCGCCATCGTGGGCCTGTCGGTGACGAGCCGCACCACGACCACGCCGCCCGCTAGTCCCACCGAGGGCGATCGCTACATCGTGTCGGCCGGTGCCACCGGCGCCTGGGCCGGCAGGACCGACCAGATTGCAGTGTGGGTCAATGGTGCCTGGGAGTACCACGCCCCGAAGGTCGGCTGGCTGGCCTTTATTGCCGCCGAGGACAGGCTCGCCGTCTACAAGGCCGTCGGCTGGAGCGCCGGCATTTCCGTCTGAACCCTTACCCCGATCCGTCATCCCCGAACCCGCCCGCGTGGCGGGTTCGTCGTTTTTGGAGACCGCCCATGACTGAACCGACCCAAGCTCCCGCCCTCGTCGAGAACATGCTGCTCCTGCGCCGCGAGGACTTCGAAGACCTGCTCGACCGCGCCGCCGAACGCGGGGCCGAGCGGGTGCTCGCGCACCTCGGCCTCGAGAATGGCCACGCAGCAAGGGACATCCGCGAACTGCGCGATCTGCTCGAAGCCTGGCGCGACGCGCGCCGCACGGCATGGCAGACCACCATCAAGGTGGCCACGACCGCCATCCTCGCCGCCCTGCTGGTCGGGGGCGCCCTCAAGCTGAAGCTGATGGGAGGTGGCCAATGATCGAGACCCTGCTCGGTGGGCTGCTGGGCGGGGCCTTCCGCCTCGCGCCGGAGATCCTCAAGTGGCTCGACCGCAAGGGCGAGCGCAGTCACGAACTCGCCATGCAGGACAAGGCCTTGGAGTTCGAGAAACTGCGCGGGGCAAGCCGCATGGCCGAGATCGGCGCGAGTGCAGATGCGGCGTGGAATACCGGGGCCATCGAGGCCTTGCGCGAGGCCGTGGCCGCCCAGGGACAGCGATCGGGCGCGCGCTGGGCCGATGCGCTCTCAAGCAGCGTGCGGCCCGTCATCACCTACTGGTTCATGGCGCTGTACTGCGCGGCCAAGACTGCCGCCTTCGTGGGCGCCGTCGAGGCCGGGGCGGACTGGATCCCGGCGATCCAGGCGGCCTGGACCGAGGCCGACCAGGCCCTGTGGGCCGGGGTGCTGAACTTCTGGTTCCTCGGCCGCGTGTTCGACCGGGTGCGGCCGTGATTGCGGTACCCCAAGCGGCCATCGAGCTGGCCAAACGCTTCGAGGGCTTCCACCGCGTGCCCAAGCACGATCCCAACCGCGCCTATCCGTACATCTGTCCGGCCGGCTATCCGACGATCGGCTATGGTCACCTCTGCGATCCGAAGCACCCGCCGATCACGGAAGGCGAGGCCGAGGCCTACCTCGCCCAGGATCTGAGGGTGGCGCTCGCCGCCACGTTGCGCTACTGCCCTGTACTGGCAATCGAGCCGGAAGGGCGGCTCGCGGCCATCGTGGACTTCACCTTCAACCTCGGCGCCGGGCGGCTGCAGACATCGACGTTGCGGCGGCGGGTCAATCAACGGGATTGGATCGCAGCAGCAACGGAACTGCGCCGATGGATCTACGGCGGCGGAAAGGTACTCCCGGGCTTGGTAGCGCGCCGAGCTGCCGAAGCCACCTGGCTGCTCGGCAACACCTGATGCAAGGCAGGTCAGACGCGCTTGGCTTTTCGCCGGAACAGCGCGTTCATGTCATCCCATCGATCCCGGAGCGATTCTATGACCCCCCGATTCAGGAAAGCCATCATCGACGACGTCACCGCAGCGAACATCGACGACAAGCTGCAGAGCAGCCTGCTCGAATTCTTTGAGTATGCCATGAAGTCAGTCGCGCCCACGCTGGTGAGAGAGGCACGATTCGACACCACCGACTTCGCCACGTCTCGTCAACGCGGATGCGAGGGCTTCGCCATGCTCATCAGCCGCGCCCGCGCCGATTCGAGAGACTCCTGGTTCGGCGCGTTCCAGCGTGGTGACCAGCGGCTCGACGTGGTCGGGCACCTCGAGTAGCGCGGGCAGACAGTCGCCGTGGGCAGATCCCAGTCCGCCGCGCGCGTCTCGCCGGTCTGGTAGAACTGCTTGACGAGCTTCACGAAGCCGAGGAAGTCCTTGTTCTCGGTCGCCAGACGATTGGCCATGTCCCAATCGATCTCGTCCCGCTCGCGCGCCGGAATCAACACCTGGCTGTCGACGTCCTCATTTGACTGCCCGTCAGCCCCAAGCCGCGCTCATCAGCGTGGCGAGATCTCGCCGCGAGAGCACTTCTGTAAACTCGCGCCAGTCCTTCTCCGGCGGCATCATCGTGCCGGTGTAACGCAGATCAAAACCTGTCGCTTTCTTCTGGGCGTTGATGTACTCGTCCAGCTTCTCACCGAGGGATTCGATGTCCTCGATCCATTCATCTTTGATGGTGTCGGGCAGGGACCCGAACAGGTCGTAGCGATTTCGCATCCGCTCGGACAGCCGCTCGTAGATCTTCTCGTCCACGGTCTGCTCGAACACCAGGTTGAGCATGTCGACAGTCTCGCGCCTCTGGCCGAAGCGCTTGATTCGTCCGATGCGCTGTTCCAGGCGCGTCGGGTTCCAGGGCAGGTCCACGTTGATCAGCGTGCCGAGGGTTTGCAGGTTGAGACCTTCGCACGCGGCATCGGTGGCTACCATGATCCGGATTTGGTGCTCGGCCACCATGCGCTTCAGGGTCTCGCGCTCCACCGCGACGCTGTCACCACGCTGATAGAGGCGGCTACGCCCCGCTCCGGCGTAAAGACCGATGGCCTCATCTGGATAACGGACCGCCAGTTCATCCGCGAGCCATTTCGCGGTGTCGTAGTACTGACTGAAGATGATCACGCCGAGTTCGAGCCACCTCTCCTTATCCAGGAAGTGGATGACGGCCTCCATCTTGGGGTCCGCGTCGAGCCGTTGAAGTCTGTCGATGAGACGTTCGAGAACTTCACGTTCCTCCTGCGTTTCAACGGCCAGGTCGGCTTCGAACTCGTCTCTCTCTTCATGCACGGCCTCCCCTTGCAACAGTCGTCGAGCTGTCGCGAGTCCGGCTTGGATGCTGGAGCAAATGCGCTGCTCCAGCATGTTCTTCATGAACCCGCTGCCCTTGCCGCGTTTGGCGAGTGCCTTGCCAAAGGCGCGTGCCTGGCTATAGGCCTCGCGGAAGTCTTCTGAAGTTCGAAGCGCCTTGCCCTCGAACAGGACGTCGAAGATCCGCGGTTCGGCCACCTTGGAGCGATCCGGGTGAATCTCGACCCCGACCCGTGTTAGCAGGTTCGCGTCTTCCAGCTGCTGTCGTTTACGAAGCACGACGTGCCTGACCAACGGGTTCTCACGTTGGAACAACGTTGCTCCGGCGATGCGCCGCTCTAGTTCCTCTTCCAGGATCTCTCGCGTCTCCTCGGCGAGATCGGTCAAGGGGCGATTGGTTTGCCATTCTCCGTTGGTTAGCCCCAAGTCTTGCCGGATGGCCGAGAACAGTTTACGGGCACGTGGCTCGCTGGTGGACTCGACGCGCGGCAGCGGAGATCGCAGCAACTCCCAGGCATGGCCGGGGTCCAGTACCTCTTGGCGACCAGCCAAGATCTCCAGCACTTCATCGGGCCGATGCCATGCCGCCAGGTCATGCCCCAAGACGAAGTGCCCTCGGCCTTGGTGCAGGATACCCAACAGGTCCCAGAGGTCTCTCGGATCAGTTTGGATGGGCGTCGCCGTGCCGAGCAACACATGGTCCGCCCGGGCGGCGACTTCGCGCATGAAGGCCAGCAGTTCGTTCGGCGTTCCGGCGTCCCTGCCGAAGCCTTGGCGCGTGCGCGCCTTGTGAGCCTCGTCCAGGATCACCACGCCGAACCTCAAGCCCAGCAGGTGCTGCTTCTCCAACGAGTCGCGCATCATGAGGCCCGTGGACACGATGCCGATACGAAGCGGACAGCGTGCGATCTGCTCGCGGCCCGCTGCAGAGATGGCGCGCTCGTCCGCATCCAGCCACACCTTGCGTACCGTATCCCAGCGTGCGGTCGGGATGCCGAGCTTATCCAGCATCTCGGTCTGCCATTGCTCGGTGAGGGTGGCCGGCGCAAAGATCACGACCGGGCGTCGCGGGCCGTTTTCTTTGTCCGAGAGAAGACACAGCGTCAGCGCGGCCGTCGCCAGCGACAGCGTCTTGCCCAACCCCACCTCATCGGCCAGAAGCAGCCGCACCGCGCCGTAGAGCCGGTGGTGGCGCAAACACTCGGTCAAGAATCCTTGCTGCCAAGGCTGCAACTGCTGCCCCTCGCGGTACAGCGGGGACTCGATCAGCGCAGCCGGCGCAAGGTGCTCGTCCTCATCAATCTCGTCGAAGACCACTTCGCGGCGATAGCCACGGCGATGCACTTCTCGGATGACCGCCTGGGGCAGCGGCTTTGCCGCGTTCCAAAGGAAGTCGAACTCTTCCTCGATCCAGGCCACCCCCTCGGGGGACTCGTCTTCCCACAAGATCTCGTAGTGCCGCTGCCAGCCACTGCGGGTTTCGTTCATAGACCCGATGAAACCGAGTCGCCGTCCGTCCGCCAGCGTGATCACCCCCGCCTTGCCATGCACAAAGCCGCAGATGTCGTCCGGTGCAACCCGCACGGCCTGACCGTGCTGCTGCAGGAAGGCATCCAAGCGGCGGTAACGATCGCGATGCAAGAGTGCCTCGGCTTCCAACGCACGCTCGTTCCAGCGACCCAACATCTTGCTCTCGCGCAGCTGGGCGATCTTTAAGTCGTCCGGGTGGATATCGACGTTGCAGACGATCTTGACCTCGGGGATATCCTCCAAGATCTCTCCGGCCACCTCGAACAAGGAACTCGTGAAGTAGCCGGCGATACGCTTGTAGCTCCTCGCCCCCTTGAGATGCCGCAGCAGAAAGCTCTCATCGAGCCGATGGGTACGCGACGAGAAGCGGCGGATGGTCATTGCACCTCAATTCCGAGGCTTCACGCCGCCCTTGCGGCCCAGGCCAAAACCAACGCGATACAGGTCCGGCATATCGATACGTCCATCCTTCTTGGTTTCGATCAGCCCAAGACGCAGCAAATCCTCGCGAATGCCGTCCCAGCCTCGGCTGGCATGTTGTGCGGGCAGCCGCTGCGAATGAATATCCTGTGGTCCATTTGGAAATCGCCCCTGCCAGCGGAGTAGGATGTCCTCGTAGGTGCATGGGACATTCATTCCCCGCAACACTGAGAGCACTTCAGGCACCCATGGATAATCCTCCGCTACTTCGTTTACCCGAATTTCGGACGCCTTTTGAATGCCACGTTTGATGCTTTCGTAATGCAGTGCATAGGCATGATCCGGATACCGGTCACGGGAATCCTCTGCCGCCTGCCGAATGGCCGCAAGAAACGAACGCGGCGACGTCTGACCGCGGCCATCGGCGAGATGTCCAACCGACCAAGAGTAAGGGACGCCACGCCGTCGATCACGGCCCATCCAAGCGCCGGCGAGCCGCTCGAACGCCTCGCGTTGCGTCTTGGTTTCGCGTTTCATTTCATTGGTAACCAACCAGGCGCCTTCGCGTCGCTCCGTCTGACAAATTTGACGCATCAATGCGCCATGTTCACCCGGCGCATTGATCAAACGCTGCCAGAGCAAACCGTGCAGGTCATGTCGAGCCCAGGTCAGATCGGCTTGGGTCGCCAGCAACTTGGATGCATCAGGGAAGTTGAAAACGGTCCGTTCCGCCTGGTCTTCGCGCAGAAAAACCTTGCCGTACAACCCCGGAAAGCTTTTCAGCCAAAGGATCGCCCGCAGCAGGCCGCGGACGATTTCATCCATCCGCTGCCAGTCATTGCTGGTGCGGTCCAATGCGTCGAAGAGGATGAGGCCGAGCCAGCTTCGAGGCTGTTGCATCAGGCGTGCGACCTCTTCCGGTTTGGCTTTCAACCAGGCAACGGTCTCTGTCCAACTTCCTGTCGGAATGGATTGGAGTGCACGAGTCGCCACACAGCGCAGAATGACCGCTCGCCAGAGATCATAGGGATCCTCGCCTTGATCGAGCAGCTGCCGAAACACATCGGCGTTGGGATATCGATCAATGTCTTCCTTCTGCGAGAAACCCACTTGCACCATGATGCCGTTCAGTTCAGGCGCAGCGGAGCCAAGCAGCCGGCGTAGGTCTTCGGACTGCAATGCGGCTGTCCAGAAGGATTTGCCGACACCGCGGCCGCCGACCACAACGTGCGCATCCAGCCTGAGCGCCTTCAGATGGGACAAAGGAACGTAGAGCGTGCCAGACTGCGGGTCCTCGCCATGGTTGCTGGTTTCCAGGGGTGCCGCCAGGATGGCTTCGCGCAAGCGTTGAGCTTCAGACATTTTTGTTCTCTAGCCCCGTAGTTTGCACGATACCATCGATCATCGGGCCGAAGATGGTGCGCACTGCATTGGCATCGATTTCGGTGAGGCGCCCATGTAATGACCTCAAGCCAGCCAGGCTTTGGTGCCAGCGTACCTCCCAGGGGGCATGCGGTGCAGTATCGTCTGCCGCATCGAAGTGCCAGCGGTCTCCAACCGCCTCCCCAGGCCGGATTTCGTCGTACAGCGACGACGCGAAAAGGTCATACCCGTTTTCACGCAGGGTCTCAAGATAGTTGAGTCGAGCTTCGGTGTCCGGGGTTACGGCCGCCACCAGCTGCAATCGCTCACGCACCAATTCGGCCACCCCTGCACGTCGCCAGTGCTCGAACAGAATGCGATAACCTGTCCAGGTCTGACTCCCTTCCAGGGCAAACAGCAGCACCGGATTTGCCCCCAGGTCGGTCACGCAAGCTGAGGCGACTTCGTCGATGCCAGCTCGTGAATCAATCAACACCACATCCGGACGGAGGCGCTCCACCAGCGCCTGCAACAGGCGCTGCAACCGGCTGGACCACGGCTCTCGTGTGCCATCCGGTCGAATTTTTGGCATCCAGACTCGCCCGAGTTTGGCCACATATTCACCTGGATCGGCACCGTGCGCCGGCACCACGTAGATTTCCCCATCATGGGAGAGGCCGCTGGTCGCGATCAGGCTTTCGAACACCACATCGGCGTTGTCTACCAGATCCTCCACAAGCCAGTCGGTAATGCCGTACTTGGGCTGCCGGTCAGGCGGTAACAGGCTGGACGACAGGCCGGGGGATTCCAAATCCAGATCCAGCACCAGCACGCGCTTGCCTGCCTGTGCAAGCCACCACGCCGTTGCGGCCAGCGCCGTGGAGCGACCGACGCCGCCCTTGATCGAAAAGAACACGATGCGAGGCGGCCCTTGGGTTTCTGGCGCGATTTGCGCCCAGTTGCCCTCTGTTGCCAAGCGATCCACCAGCCACACGTTGCCAAGGTCTTCGATGGGGATGCTGGGGGCGCCCTGGCAGGCCAGCTCGCGGTCGGCTTCATAGAGGATGGCCGCCTCGGCGGAATACGCATGAGGGCCAAGCCGGTTTGGGAGCTCGGTCGCCAGCGCCTCCAGGAACTCACGGACGGATTCCTGCCTTTGCACGGCTTCTGGCGCGATCAAGCGCACCCGGCCGTAAAGATCGCGGTTGATCAGCAGCCACTCCAAGCTTTTCAAGGTGCCGCGACGCTCATCGAGGATCGTTCGGACGGTGGGCAGAATGTCATCGAAGGTCATACCAAGCCCTCACGCTTCGCTTTCTGGACCAGATCGCGCACCTGGCGGACACCGGCTTGATGCGCCGCCACACGCGCCCGATCAAAGTTGGACTGGTGGGCATAGCGCTGCGCGACGTCCCAGTCGGTAAAGGGGTCGGGCGTTGGCAACACATAAGCCGCGCCTTGATGATGACCACAGCGATAGCTTTCGAAGCGGGCCCAGATTTCGTTGGCGTGTACTTGGTCCCGGCCCTCGGCGGGACGGTCGCGGACCGAGTCATAGGGCATCCCAAACGCCAGCATCAGCCGCTTCAGTCCGCACTCGGCCGCCATGCCGTACAGGTGGTCCGCATTGGCCCAGCGCTGTGCCTGAAAGAGCGTTTCAGCATCCGTCCAGTGCCGCTCATGCGCGTCGAGAAAATCCGCTTGCATCCCTTACCCCCCGAACCGCAGATTTTTCAGCCTCGCCCCCAGCACCTCGGCGGCGGCGCGCACATTGGCCTCCGGCGATTTGCGCTGGATGAAGGCCAGCATGTCCACCAGTAGAGGCCGCACCTCCAGGAAGTCGGCCATCTCGTTCTTGATCTGTTCGACGATGACCTGCGGCTCGGTGTCCTTCAGTATCTGCTGCAGGGCAATGATGATCCGGCCCAGCTTGGTGACGCCGATCTCCGTGGACTCGGTCAGATCGCGGGAGGCGAACTCAGTCACGCGCTTGAGCCGCGCGTGATTGGGGCGCATGTCGCCCATCACGCGGCTGTAGTCCTCCACACGGAAGGCTTTGGCGAAATTCTGGTAGTTGTCCAGCTTGGTCGAACCGGTCGTCTCCATGTCCAGCATGCGCAACACGAAGCGCTCGATGCCGGTGAGCTTGGCCCAGGTGTCCGGGGCCAGGCCTTCGGGCACCAGCAGGCTCGACGCCGTCTCTGCCGCCTGTTGGACGATCTCGTCCACGACCGTCACTTCTCCGCGCGCCCGCGGGCGGAGAGCAAAAGTCGTCACGTCCTCGCCGCCGATGTGGGTGTAGGCGGTGAGCACCTTGAGCGCCGCCGCATAGCCCGCCATTTGCAGGTCGGAGTCGTTGAACACCGGCTCGCCGTGATGTGCCCTCACCGTGTCGTTGAGGTGCATCATGGTTTCGATCTGCCGCGCCACCTCCTGCCGCACGGCAGGCAAGATGCGCTGCTTGAACCCCGTGCGCTCGCCGGCGGGTCGCTTCTTGAGCATCAGGATCACCGTGCCCTGCACATAGCCGCCTTTCTTGAGTTCGGAGGTCGTCTCGGTGGCGATGTACCAGGCGGCCACCACCTGTAGGCCCGCCGCCCAGAAGATGCCGATCAGATCGCTCCACACCCCAGTGTCCTGGTGCGTGAACATCACGCACTGCAGGCCGTTGTCGGGCATGTGTTCGGCCATCGCCCGGTAGGCGGCCACCATGCCGCGCCGGAAGTCTTCACCTGCGCCTTTGATCGCCAGCGCCCGGCGCGAATCCCACACCCATTCGTCGAACGGTTGGGGTGGGTTTTTGCGCAGCCAGGCAATGAAGAACTCGGTGATCTCGTGGTAGTTGACGGCGTCGGCGTAGGGGGGGTCGGTGATCCAGAATTCGCAGTGCTGTCTCGGCTGATCCGCCGGGACAGATACGACCTCACGCTTTACATCCGGCATCGTCACACTACTTAACTCGAAGAAATTCGGTGTGAATCGAACAAAACCTCGCACGGCGTAGTTGTAAAAAACGTTGAGTGCTTGGTTGTAGAAAACATGCTTAGGGCCGCCTTCGCCTTGGGTCGGCAACCACTGACAAAGCTTGGCGTAGAAATTCAGCATCTTGGCTATGTTGATCCAGCCTGCATTAGCCACTTGTGAGGCTCGCCATTCTTGGATCGTCAGCCCCATTGACAACAACTGCCTTGCATTGAACAAATGATGCCAATGCGTCCAGCCGCGCGTGCGGATCGGCTCGTCGGTCTTGTCCCCCGGCTCGATGGCCATGTCGGGGACGAGGCCCTCGGTCTGCCAGCGAGCGAGGTTTTCGGCGACGATGGTCTCCACCTTGCGCTCGCGCTCCAGGTCCGCTTCCGTGGGGGCGGCAAACCAGGTCTCTTGGCGGGCGGCCTCGATCGTTTCCTTCTTGATCCACTGGATGCAATAGAGCCGCTCCTGGAAGATGTCTTCCGGGCGCGGCTTGAAATCGTGTTTTTCCCAGCGGCGCAGCCGATTGCCCGTGCTGCCATCAGGCAGCCGATAGTCGCCACGCAAGGTCTTGATCGGGGTGCGATAGGTCTTGCCATCGAGCTGATAGACCATGTCGCCGTCTTGCACCGTGCCGGTCTCGGCTGCTGCAATCGCCTTCGCCGAGGCACCGGTGACGACCTCGATGTCAAAGCGCTTCAGGGCAGGGTTCGGCACCAGCTTGGCAATGGCGCCTTGCTTGGGCGAGATCACCCAACTGGGGGCGAGCGGCACCATCCAGCCGGTTTCCGGGCAGCGCGCCTCCAGGCAGTAGAGGTAGGCCTTGGCGCGGTTGCCGTGTTCGTCGTGCTCGACGCCTAACCGCGTGATCTCGGCATCCACCTCGGCAAACACCCGCTGCTGCGCGGACTCCAGGGCGGCGCGCCGGTCGCCCGGGGCACCGATGACATTGAGCGCGCCCCAGGTGAGCATGCAGGCGATGGGGTTGAGATCAGAGGCATAGGCATCGCACCCGATGCGTGCTGCTTCGAAGGGGATGGATCCGCCACCGCTGAAGGTGTCGCCCACGCGCGGGCGGTGGCCATAGCGCAGGATGCCCAATTGCTCGATGAGCTCCGGGAACGAATGGGCATCGATGCCCAAATGCGCGTAGTGGCGGTTGACCTTGGGCCACACTGGTGCGTAGAGCCAATCGGGATCGACCTCTTCAGGGCGTTTGCACAGGCTCGCTTTCTCTTCGTAGCTTCCGAGAGTGGCCAGCAATTTGCGATAGATCACCAGCCTGTCGTCATCGCTCAGATCGCGCTTCCACCGCAGCGAGATGCCCTCGGCATCCACATCCATCGGAAACCGCATCCAGCGAATATCACCTCCGGTGACATCGCTCCTCTTGATGGTTGCCTTGAAATAGTCCCAAGGTTCATCAAGCTGGATACGCGCAGCGATCTCGGATGGCGATATGGCATTGGCTGCAAGCGCCCGCCGCGCCAGCCCCTCCTCGTCGAAGGCCATCAGCGCTTCGAACACCGCCAGATCAGCCTCGGGGTCATCGGTAGGCGGCAAGAGGCTGCCCAGCACGATGGCGCGCACCAGGATCAAGGGTTTCCTGCCCTTCCAGTAGGAGCCCAGACCCGTCAGGGTCTGCGCCGCCACCGCCTTGCGTTCGGTCTGCGCCTCGAAGGACACCTTCTGCGCCGGAAAGACCGTCTCGATCAGAGCCGGGGCATCCTTCAGCGCCAGTGGGGTGAGGGTTGTTCTTGTTTGTGCATGCATGGCTAGGTGATCTTCAAGCGGTCGCTGCCTGCACCCAGCCGTGGGAGGCCAGTCTGTCGGCGGCGATGGCGATCTGTCGGAGCGTAAACTGGCGCTTGCGCGGGTTCCAGGCGTGGATGCGCTTGGCTACCTCGTCGAGCTGGCAGACGCCTTCGCGCGTCATGGCCCAATGCGCGGTGGAGAGCAGCTCGAGGCCATAGGGCGACTCGAAACCTTCGATGAGGCGGGTGACGCGCTCGAAGCGTTGGCGGCTGTCGGCATGTTGGTCGAGGAAGGCGGATGCCTCCTGGATGGCGCCGGGAACCAGCGTCAGCGGCTTGTCGGGCGCATCGCCGCCGTCGGCGTAACCGGCGATCAGGTGTCCCTCGACCGTGCGCAGCACGTGGCGCAGGTTCTCGGCGTAGGGGCCATAAGGCGCCTTGACGTACTTCAAGCGCAGCGGCTCTCCTGCCTCCTGCATGAAGTACATCAGCTTGTGCACCTCCAGCAAGGTCACGAAGGGGTCGAGCAAGCCGCCGAGATAACGGTGGATCAACTCGACCAAGGCTGCGCGTCCTGCGGTCATGGCCGGCACTTCGCGCCCATGCGCCATCTTGTCAGTGGTGGGCGCGCCGTTGGGCTCGAACACGAGCACGTGCACGTCCTCCAGTTGCCCCAGCGCTCGCTCGATGCGTGGACGCACCTTGCTCCAGTCCAAGCCCCCCAGGCCGCTGCCCAGCGGTGGTATGGCGATGGAGCGGATGCCCTTGTCGCGAATGACCCGGGCCAGATCGACCAAGCCCGCTTCGATGTCCTCGATGCGGCTCTTGCCGCGCCAATGGCGCTTGGTTGGGAAGTTGATGATGAAGCGTGGCGGCGTGAGCTGACCCGTCTCGAAGACGAACATGTGGCCCGGCTGCACGGCCTCGCGCTTACAGGCCGCCTCGTAAGCCTTGAAGTTCTCAGGGAAGGCGTTCTTGAACTGCAAGGCGATCCCGCGCCCCATCACGCCGACGCAGTTGACGGTGTTGACCAGAGCGTCCGCCTCGCACTTGAGGATGTCGCCCGAGGTGAACTCGATCATGGCTGTGCCCCTCTCATTTCTCAGTAATACCAATCCGGGCGGATTTCGACCGTAGGTCGGTGTCCGTTTACCGGAAGGGCGTTCACAACTTGCTGGTAGATCGTGCGATTGAGTACGCCAACGCGCTCGATCAGGTGCCAGGGAAAGCTGTGCTCCAGCAGAAACTCGGCTTGCTTGCCTTCCTTGCACTGCCGCCAATCCCGCGCTTGAACAGCCACCCAGTCGATTTCGTCGAGGCGTGCCAAATCGCAACGGTCCTCGAAGAAGTACGAACCAGCGTTCGAGAGGGTGAAGGCCCACCGCCTCTGTTGGGCTTGTGCCCAAGCAACGGTGGCGTGAAGATCCGCTTCGAAATGCAGGATCGGGGCCTGTCCACCGCGATAACCCAGCTCCGGATGATTGCCCTGGTGGATCAGGTACAACATCACCGAGCGCGGGCAGAAGTAGAACGGCACGCAGTCGCCCACGTGCAGGCCGGGGTGGCTGTTCAATGACAGGGTCAAGCGCCGCTGCTTGATGCCGCTCATGCCGATGGTCGTACCCGCGGGCGCACGACGAATGACCGCCGCGTCGCACCAGAGGAAGCCGTCGGCCACGATGGAGGGCAAACGATCCACATGGGCGATGTGGTAGATCTTGGGCTGCGGGGGTACGAGGCCGTTGGTCATGCCGTGTCGTCCCCAAACAGGTCCAGCGATGGCCGGTTGTCGTCGCGGTCGTTGCGGCCGCGGCGGGCGCGGGTGCCGAGCAAATCGCTCTGCGCGACATCACCCAGGGCATGCTGAAGCGCGATGCGCCACCCCTTGCCGGCGTCCATGACGCCGCCAGTGGCCATGGCGGTCATGCCAAACAGCCACCAGCGCTCCTCGGGCCGAAGCGCCAGCCAGTTCCTCACGGCGACGGGGATCTTGGCTGCCTCCATCTGCTCGACGGCCCAGGCCAGGACACAGAGTTCCTTGCCGAGCAGGCGATCCACAGGGTTCTCGCCGATCTTCCATGCACTGGGCTTCAATCCGTGCGCGGTGAGGCGTGCGTTGAAGGCCCGCTGCACCTCGGCACGGATGGCCGTCCAGCGCGGCCGGTCGAGCAAGACGCGGTCGATCACCGCGGTGTCCGCCGAGGCCGATTGCAGCCCGAGGTACTCGCTGATCTGAACCTTGCCCGTGCTGCTCTTGGGGATGAGCACCTTGAAGTGATGCGGGTCCGAGGTCGCGGGCACCCCGAAGCCCAGCGTATGCTGGACTTGCACACGCCCTGCTGGCGTCCGGTGTGCTGCGGCCTTGGCGCGCGTCATGGTCATTCCTCCTGGCTCACGTCGCCCGGCTTGAGCTCAACACCGGCGATCTTTGCGAACTCCTTGAGCGCAAAGCCCGTGTCGAACTGAATGCCTTCCGCAATGGCGATGTTGACCAAGGCTTCGGGCTCACCCAGAACGTCGCGAAGGCTGTTGACGACGCCTTCGATCATGGCAGCCGTGACCTCGCGCTCCTGGAAGCGCACGGTCACGGTGTTTTCGCCTTCGCCAATCTCGATGCGAACGCCCTTGAAACGCGTGCCCGGCTGATCGCGGAAGCGATTGATGACCCCGAATACACGGTCGGTGGTGTCCAGAGACACACGCTTGCTCTGCAGGCGGGCCGGCTTGGCATCGACGATCTGGACCGTCTTGTCGCCGCTGGCCGGGATCTGGAAGTCGGCCGTCTTGTTGGCTTCTCCCGCCCGTGCAAACACCAGCAGGCGATAAGCACCGGGGCCGATCTCGAAGGGGCCGTCGTACCGGGTGCCGTCCTTAGGGTTGGACCCGTCCAGTGTGTAGTAGAGATTTGCCCGCGGGGTGGCCTCGAGGCGCACACGGCGCTTGTCGGCAGCCGGTTCGACCTGGTGACGGATCTTCAGGTCGGCCAACCAGCGCACGGCTGGAGCGCTTTCATGTTGCCCAGTGGTGTCCTTCACCCAGAAGTAGAGGGTCCCCTCCGTCGTCGTGAAGTTGTCGAGGTCATCGACCTTCTGGTCCTTGTCCGTGACCTCGGGCTTGGTCGACCAATAGACCACCGGGCTGTCGCCCGCATGGCGAGGCGTCAGACTCAACACCGTCTCTCCCGAGTCGGCCTTGACGTTGACGACGGACACATTGACCGTGGCCTTGTCCTTGGGGAAGGGGCCTTTCTCGATGTAGCCGTCTTCACCGAGACGCCAGCGACCTTGCTTCAACGCCTCCGTCTTGAGGGCGTCGAGGCCGCTCGCGCCCGGCATCCAGGGCCAGATGGGCGAGCACTTGGCGCGCGTGACGACGTCCTTCCACGGCGTGCGGCGGTTGTCCTTGCCGGAGGGCCAGAGGTACTCCTCGGCCTGCGCGAAGTACTCGTCCAGGTTGTCCTTCGTCAGCTCTCGCACGAGCTTGTAATCCGCTCTGGGGCTTGCGAGCAGACTCTCGATCTGAGCTTCGGCGGACTGATCGCCCTGGCCGATCTTCAGCCCCTGATCGATGGTGACGCCGGCTAAAACGTCGCGGCCATCGACCGGGTCGTTCACCGGGAAGTAGAGGCGGTTGTAGGCGGCCGATAGGGCCTTGCCGAAGCGGTCTTCCGCTTCTTCCAGGCGGTCGCGCGCTTCTTCGAACAGCGTGTCACCAGGGCGAAGCCGCTTGTGGATCTGCTCGATGGCGTAGAGCTCACGCAGACGCTCCTCGACAGCATCCGCCAACAGGCTATCCTGACCCGTGAGCACCAGCAGGTTGTTTTTCTCCTGCTGATAGTCAAAGAAGTTCTGAAGTTCGCTCGGAGGAACCTTGCCATCGGGCTTGATGACGATGAGCGTCCGCGGGCCGGAGAGCTTCAATTCATCGAGCTTGGGCAGGACCTGCACATCCTGGTATGCAATCTTGCGAACCGGCTCAAGGATGCCGGTGAGACGATTGATCAGCGCCTGATCGATCTTGGGCTGAGGGACCTCCTTAGCGTTGCGCTCGATCTGGCGCGAGAGGTTCTCCGTTTCCTTGATAAAGAAGCGTTGCTCTTCACGGTGCAGGTACCAGGCGGCCTCCCGCAGCCGCTGCATAGCCTGAAGGAATTCGTCAGGCTTGCGCTGCGGGGCAGCCAGGAACTCGATGAGCTCGCTCTCGGAAAGGCCGATCCGCCCCCCAACCGCGCGGGACAGGCTCGAGGCCAGCAGCAGGGTCATCACCTGTCGCGCGGCATCAGAGCCCAGCTCGTCGTCGATGTGTTCGGCAATTGCGTTGCCGTTGTCGGCGATGTCCCGCGTGACGGCCGGCATCAGCTTCGGTGCGATGCGTTCGATCTCGTCCTTGACCTGATCGTCGTTGAGGTTGAGATGCTGCGTGCCGATCAGGAAGACGTCATCCGTCTCGCGCTCCTCGACGCTCTTGAGGAGTCGGGCGGTAAACTGCATCAGGCCACGGGTTTGGCGGAACCCTTCGTTCTCCTTGAACAGCGCGACAAGGTGCTTGAACGAGGGGTGGAAGGGGTAGGTCTCGCGCACCTGCTCGGCAATCTGCTCGATGCTGCTGGCCACGATGTAGCCGCCGTCTTCGGCCTTCTTGATCTGCTGGGCGTACTCTTCGGCCACATCCGCGATGACGCGCTCGTCGGGCAGCTCGTCGATGAGCCGCTTCTTGAGGATCTCGTAGATCTCGTTGCCGGCCAGTTGCACCGGTGTGATGGTCATCGCTTGACGGCGCGTCTCCTGCTGCAGATTGGAGATTGCGTCGGCAAGGGCCTTCGTCTGCGCCTTGTAACTACCCGAGAGATTCGCAACGACAATGGCGCAGTTGGGCAACTCCAGCGCCGCGCTCATCAAGCTGGAGAGGCTGTAGACCACCATGTTGGCCAGCGTGCCCTGACCGAACACCTGGGTGCTGGCGTTGTCGAGATAGGGTGGCAGCTCGTCCAGCAGGATCAAGGTCGGCTTGTCGCCGATGATTTCCTTCCACTTGCGTTGATCGACGGCCTTGGGACCGTTGGCCCAGTAGGGCTTGATGGCATCTTCGGCGCCAAGCTGGCTTGCGATCTCACCCCAGATGTAGTTGTCCGGATTGTTGCGACCGTTGAAGGCGGCGATACGTGCCGTGCCAAAGTCCACACGGGCAGCGAGATCGGGAGGGAGGACATCGGAACGCAGGTGCGGGTGACGCGCCAGCAGGCCGAGCGCGATCATCATGTGCGTCTTACCGCCACCCATGGCTTGGGTGAGCTCGAAGACCGCCTGATCTGACTTGCCCGACAAGCGCAGCAGCCCCTCACGGAACAGCTGCTCCATGCCGTGCGTGACGAAGTTGCGCGAGAAGAACTCCCGCCCATCCCCCTCGTCATTGATGAGCTCTGCCAGATTCTCGATCCCCTGGCTCATCCGGTAGTCCCGGATGATCGGATTGAACCGGCAGGCCTGCTTGACCGTCTTGATCATGAGCGCACTCCGCTGTTGTTCTCGGCTTCGTCGGAGGGCGGAATCTCGATCCCTCGCTGTTCGCAATAGTCGCGAATCAGGACCTCGACCATGTTGGCGATGGACCGATGTTCGAGATTCGCCGCGAGGCGCAGCGCTTCCTTGAGAGCGGGATCGATCCGAAAGGTCAGCGTAGCGGTCTTGCTTGCGGCCATAGCCTCTCCGGAAGCCACTGCAAATGTACTGCATTCTACAGTATCGACTCGGCTTCGGCAATGCGATGCAAGTCGGCAATCCGCCTCGGTCTGCTGCCTTGCCGAAGCTCGGGATGGGTGGCTCTCCAGGCGTTTGGAGGGAAGTGGCGGGGGTGACCGGCGTCATGGACTGACGTTGTTGTTGGCAGGAGTCTCATGAACGCGCTGTTCTGCCAAGAAGCCAAGCTCGGCATAGCGCTGACGCGTTACTCAACGACTCTCTGGCGGCCAAATCGTCGAATCCACGCCCTCAAGGCCAAGGCGTTGCTATCTGGCTCGGGTATGGAGCGCGGGTTCGGTTCCGTGTTCCGCCACCATCTCCCGCCGAGGGCCGCACGCCGCGGCCCTCGGCGTTTCTGGCGAGGGTGTGCTGTTGCCGAAGCGACGCGCATCCTCTAGAATCCCGCACCTTTCCCGGGGCCATAGCTCAGCTGGGAGAGCGCGACAATGGCATTGTCGAGGTCGTCGGTTCGATCCCGACTGGCTCCACCATCCTTCCCGCCTTGACGGCACGCGTTTCGGCGTCCCCATCGTCTAGAGGCCCAGGACATCGCCCTTTCACGGCGGTAACAGGGGTTCGAATCCCCTTGGGGACGCCATACACACTTCCGAAGGATTCCGAAGGAAGCGAAAAGACCCCGGGATTTCCGGGGTTTTTCATTTTCGGCGACACGACTTTCATGCGCGCGAGTCGACGATTGCCCACAGTTGCCGGCATATGCTGCTCAGCTTGATGCCGCATTCGACGATCCGACGCTCGCGCACGTCCTCTCGTGCCTCGTAGATCTCGCTGGCAATGCGATTCCGATCGACGATCGCATAGGCGGGATTCGTCCGAAGGTTGGAGATGAGCTGGCTCAATTCGCTCTTGGATTCGCCGGTCAGATCTTGCACGAGTGCTTCCAGAATGGAGCAAAGATCGTTCAGGACTTTGAGTTCGGGGGCCATGTATGTGACTCCGGGAAGACGCTGCGCAGGTTGCCTCCATGACGTCTCATGGCGCGCGACGGCTTGGAGAGGCACGGTCCCTGACGCTGTGCCGTCGCTGATGGCAAATTCGACTGGATGCTGCGAGCGGCGCGCTGAATCTCTTGCGAGTGTAAGAAAATTCTCGTACATTGCTTTACATATCTTTACATCCCGGCGCGATGCAGGGACGCAGCGTTTCTCGCTGCGGTTCGCTGAGGGTCGTGGGTCAGACGGATCAACGATGGATACAGGGGCGCAGGAGAGGCAAACGGACGGGACTACGACGCCGCAGGGAGCTTCGGCACCGACGGCGCCGATGGTGGACGCCGGAACGATCCCATCTCGACGGCATGTCTGGCACGATCCCGCGTGGCTGCGTGGACAACTGGCCGCGGTCGGGGTGTTGTTGCTGCTCGCGGCGTGCAAGCTCGTCCTGCTGCTGCTCGACCCGCACGTGCGCCTGTTCATGGGCGACTCGGCGACCTATCTGTTCGCCGCGATCACGCACGCCACGCCTTCGGATCGCTCGTTTACCTATCCCATCCTCATCGACCAGACTGCCGGGCGTTCCGGTTCGCTGATCTCGCTGCTGCTGCTGCAAACCTGCATCGGCATCGCCGCGGCCGCCACGCTGTTCTCGATCCTGCGTCGTGGCTGCGGCGTGCGCGGCTGGCTGGCGCTGCTGGCCGCGGTACTGCTGGCGCTCGATCCCAGTCAGCTCTTCTACGAGCGCATGATCATGACCGAGACGGTCGCCGCGTTCTGCTTGCTCGCGGGCGTGTGGATCGTGCTGCAGTACCTGCGAAGCGCCCGACCCTTCTGGCTGGTGTTCGCCGCGCTCTGCAGCACCTTGCTCGTGAGCCTGCGCATCGGCATGCTGCCGCTCGCGCTCGGCCTTGCGCCGATCGGGCCGCTGCTGCTCGCTGCGCTGCGCGGCCGTCGCCGCGTGCCCTATCTCGAGTGGCCGCGGTTCTTCGTCCATCTCGGCGTCGCCGTGTTTGCCACCTGGTTCTGTCATCACCAGTATCAAGCGTGGTACGGCGCCCGCGCCGGAACCGCGCCGATGTATCTGCGCGACGCCGGCATCTTTCGTCTCGGCCTGGTCGTGCCGCTGCTCAAGCCGCAGCATTTCGAAGGCAGCGGCGTCGATCCGGACATCCTCCGCGAAGTGCGCCTGCCGCTCGCCGACCCGCATCTGCGCGAAGCCCACATCTGGCAGCCCGACGGGCTGATCGCCGCGCTGCGCGCCCACGCCGGTGCAAGGGCCGACGAGATCGCCGAGCGTCTGGCCGAACGCGCCGTCGCCGACGACCCGCTCGGCCTGCTGCGTCTGGGGCTCGCCACGTTTGCCGACTATTTCGATCCCGCGCTCCGCACCGCGCGCCTGCGCAGCGATCTCGGTGCGGGCGAACTGCCCGACGACCATACGCTGCACCTGCTGCGCAAACGCTTTCGCTACCAGCTTGGCGACCTGCCGCGCACGCCGACCCTGGTCAGCCGCTATTTCGAGCACACCGCGCTTTGGCTCGTGATCTGCCTGTTCGCGCTGCCGCCGATCGCGCTGCTGATGCTATGGCGCAACGGACGCTACCGGCCCGCGCCGGCCCTGTTGATCGCGCTGCTCGCCTGCGGGCTGTTCGTCGGCGAGCTGCTGTGCGCGCACATCGTGTCGTTCCGCTATCTGCATCCGTTCCCGCCCCTGTTCCTGCTTTGCCTCGCCTTGCTCATGGATCGTCCGCGGGTGCATTTCCGGATGGCGATGCCGCGTCCTGCGGTGCTGCTGCCGCAGCCTGCTGCGACGTGACATTTCGAGCGCTCAACCGGCAAGCAACGCGACGAGGATCGGCGGCACCTGCGCCATGGCCGCCGCGAGGTTGGCGTAGATCTCCTCGAGGCTGATGCCGGCCTCGCCGCCGCAACCGGCGGCCCAGTTGGCGACCACCGCGAGACAAGCGTACTCGACGCCGAGCTCGCGCGCCAGCACCGCTTCCGGCATGCCGGTCATGCCGACCAGATCGCAGCCGTCGCGGCGCAGACGGGCGATCTCGGCGCGCGTTTCCAGACGCGGCCCCTGCGTGGCGCCGTAGCAGCCGCCATCGACGATGCGGATGCCGGCGCGCGTCGCCGCCGCGAGCAGGGCGGCGCGCAACGGCGCGCTGTACGGCTCGGTGAAATCGACGTGCTCGACCTTCGCCCCCTCGGCGTCGCTGAAGCTGGACGGCCGCCCGTGGGTGTAATCGATGATCTGGTCCGGCACGGCCAGCGTGCGCGGCCCGAGGTCGTCGCGGATGCCACCGACGGCGTTGACGCCGACGATGCGCCGCGCACCGAGCGCGTGCAGCGCCCACAGATTGGCGCGGTAGTTGACCCGATGCGGCGCGAGGCGGTGATCCTCGCCGTGGCGCGCGAGGAAGCCGACCCGGCGTCCGGCGAGGTGGCCGGTCACGATCGGCGCGGACGGCGCGCCGAACGGCGTCGGCACGGTCTGCTTTTCCACATTTTCCAATCCGGGAAAATTATACAATCCGGTGCCGCCGAGGATCGCGAGATCGAGGCTCATGCCGTTTCCTTGAGTGCGTAGATGCCCGGCAGGTTGCGTCCCTGCTCGTGGTAGTCCATGCCGAAACCGAACACGTACCGATCCGGAACGGCCACGCCGACGAAATCGGCGCGGATGCCGGGCGCGGTGCGGCCGTGTCGCTTCTCGCACAGCACCGCGATCAGCACCCGCCGCGCGCCCGCGGCGAGGCAGTGATCGCGGATCGCGCGCAGGGTGTAGCCCTCGTCGAGGATGTCGTCGGCGAGCAGCACCGTGCGTCCGGCGAGATCCGTGCGCGGTCGTTGGATCCAGCCGAGCTCCTGCCCGTGCGTGCCACCGTGATAGCGCGTGGCGTGCGCGTAGTCGAATTCGAGATCGCCGGGAATGGCGAGCGCGAGCGCGCCGGCGAAGATCAGGCCGCCGTTCATCACCGTGAGATAGACCGGCACCTCGCCGCGCAACGCGCCATGCACCTCGCCGCCCATTCGGCGGATGACGCCGTCGAGCGTCGCGCGATCGTACAGGAGCTCGGCGGTCTTCAGGGCGTCGGCCAAGGCGGGACGAGGCATGATCGCGGCGCTCAGGCGGAAACGGTGGCAGCATCGAGCGCGCCGATCCGGGCGCGGAACCGCTGGTATTGCGGATTGTCGAGCAACCCCTGCCAGGTCGGTGCCACCGCGCCGCGCAGACGCGCGATCCGCGCCGGATCGCATGGCGACAGGTCCGCCGACGAGGCCAGCGCCTCGTCCACGACATCCGGCCGACAGACCAGCACGAGATCGCAGCCGGCCTCGCGATGGGCGACGATGCGCGCACCGATGCCGCCGGCGCTTTCCGCCGCGGCCATGCTGATGTCGTCGCTCAGCACCACGCCGCGAAAGCCGTATTCGCCGCGCAGCACCTCGCCGATCCAGCGCCGCGCGTAACCGGCCGGATGCGGATCGACCGCCGGATACGTGACGTGCGCCATCATCACCGCCTCGGCGCCGGCGACGATGGCGTCGGCAAAAGGTACGAGATCGCTGCTGCGCAATTCCGCGAGCGAGCGCGGATCGCATGCCGACTCGAGGTGGGTATCTTCCGCCACCGTACCGTGACCGGGGAAGTGCTTGATCGTCGCCGCCATCCCGGCCAGCCGCATGCCGCGCAGATAGGCAAGACCGAGCGCGGAAACCACGGCCGGGTCGTGGTGGAAGGCGCGCTCGGCGATGATGCGGTTGCCGCGGCGCAGATCCAATACCGGCGCAAAGCTGAGATCCACGTCGATCGCGCGCATCTCGCTCGCCATCAGCCAGGCGTGTTCCTCGGCGAGGGCGAGAGCGAGCTCGGGATCGCGATCGTGGCACTCGCCGAGGCGCGCGAGGGCCGGCAGGCGCGTGAACCCGGCGCGGAAGCGCTGCACCACGCCGCCCTCCTGATCCACGCAGACGAGAAACGGACCGGGCCGCAGCGCGCGCAGTTCGGCGATGAGATCGGCGATCTGTTCGCGCGTCACGAAGTTGCGTGCGAACAGAATCACACCGCTGACGACCGGCCGCGCGAGCCACACGCGCTCGTGCGCGGCAAGTTCGGTACCCTCGATGCCGATGATCAGCATGCTATGCCTTCCTCCGGCGCCGATTGTAGCAACGCGCCTCAGTCGCGCTCGAACAGCGCGATCGATTCCACGTGTGCGGTGTGCGGGAACATGTCCATCGCGCCCGCGCTCCGCAGGGTGAAGCCGTGGCGTTCGACCAGCGTCGCCGCATCGCGCGCGAGCGAAGCGGGATGGCACGAGACGTAGACCAGGCGCCGCACCGTGCGGCCCGGCAGATAGTCGAACACGGCCGCCGCGCCGCTGCGCGGCGGATCGAGCAGGACGAGGTCGTACTCGGCCTTCGCCCACGGCGCGTCGCGCTGATCGGCGGCGAGATCGGCGCTGAAAAAACGCACGTTGTCGAGACCGTTGCGCCGCGCGTTCGCCGCCGCGCGCCGTACCAGACCCGCCTCGCCCTCGATCCCGGTGACGGACGCCGCACGACGCGCCAGCGGCAGCGTGAAATTGCCGAGGCCGCAGAACAGATCGAGCACGCGGTCGCCCGGCCGCGGCGCGAGCAACGCCAGGGCGCGTTCGATCATGCGCCGGTTCATGCCGGCATTGACCTGGATGAAGTCGAGCGGCTCGAATTCGAGTTCGATCGCGTGGTCGGGCAGCCGGAACATCAGACGCGCATCGTCCGGCCACAACGCCGACACACTGTCGGTGCCGCCCGGTTGCAGATAGATCGCCCAGCCTCGCGCCTTGCCGAACTCGGTGAGCGCCGCGCGATCGCGCGCCGACAGCGGCTGCAGGTGGCGGAAGACCAGCGCGACGCGATCGTCGCCGACCGCGACCTCGAGCTGCGGCACGTCGGCGCGGGCGTCCAGCGACCCGATCAGATCGGCGATCGCGCGCAGGTTGCCGCCGACCGCCGGATGCAGCACCTCGCAGCGGGCGAGATCGGCGACGTAGCGCCCATTGCTCTCGCGGAAGCCGACCAGCACGCGACCCTTCTTCTCGACATGCTTCACGCTCAGTCGGGCCCGGCGCCGGTAGCCCCAGACTTCGTCGGTGAGCGGCGCCAGCACTTCCTGCGGCCGCAGTTTGCCGATGCGCGCGAGATTGTCGAGCAGCACGCGCTGTTTCGCGGCGATCTGCGCCTCGGGCGCGAGATGTTGCAGCACGCAGCCGCCGCAGACGCCGAAGTGCGCGCAACGCGGCGTGACGCGCTCGGGCGCCGCGCGCAGCACCTCGTCGGCGATCGCCTCGTCGTAGTGACGATGGCGCGCCGCCACGCGCAGCCGCACGCGCTCGCCCGGCAGGGCCCCGCGGACGAATACGGCCTTGCCATCGACGTGCGCCACGCCGCGCCCGTCGAGCGCAAGATCGGTAATATCGGCTTCGACTGTTACCATGAGTCTGGCCGCGCAAAGCGGCGCGGATCGGAAAAACGAGGATCATAGCAGCCGCCGATGCATCGCGAATCGCCACCACCCTGTCCCGTATCCCGACCCCTCCCGCGCGTGCTGGTGGCGGACGACGATCCGGTCAGCCTGGCGTTTCTCACCGATGCGCTGCGTCGCCTGGGTTGCGCGCCGACCGCCGCGGCCGGAGGCGCCGAGGCGCTCCGCGAAGCCTCATCCGCGTCGTTCGATCTCCTGCTGCTGGATTGCCGCATGCCCGACCTCGGCGGCGCGGCCCTGCTCGCCGCGCTGCGCGAACACGGCGTCGCCGCGCCGGCGATGGCCACCAGTGCCGAGCTCGATCCCGCGACCAACGCGCGCCTGCTCGATCGCGGATTCGTCGCCGTGCTGGAAAAGCCGCTCACGTTCGCCGAACTCGAGCGGGCGCTGCGTCCCTACCTGCCCTCGTCTGGCGGGGCCGATGCGCCGATGGCAACGCCACCCACGCCGGCGCTGCTCGACGACGCCAGCGCGCTGGCGGCTCTCGGCGGCAGCCGCGACGCCCTACGGGGACTACGCCAATTGCTGGCCGGCGAATTGCGCACGCTGCGGGAACAACTCGACGGCGATGCGGCACGACGCGAGCCGCATCAGCTCGGCGAACGCCTGCATCGGCTGCGCGCCTCCTGCGGATTCTGCGGCGCCAACGCGCTCGCCGCGGCCGCCGCAGCGCTGCAGCGCGCGCTCGAGGCGAACGTGGACGATCCTGCGCCGCTCGTCGCCGCGCTGCGCGCCGCCACGGAAGCTACTCTCGCCGCGCTGGAAACGGATTGACCGGCGAGTCGCCGAACAGATGCCAGGCGCGCAGTTCGCCGCCGTCGAGGTGTGCCGCGATCAGCGCGCGCAACAGCCGTTTCAGTGCCGCGAGATCCTCGGCGGCGGGTTCGCGATCCGCCACCAGCGCGAGCAGCGCACGGCCGCGCAGGCGCAGTCCGTCCTGGGGCCCGCGCCAGGGCAGCGGGCCGGTTTCGAGGCGATAGGCGTATTCGCGTTCCGGATCGAGCGGCGCGCCGCTCTCGGCATCGTATTCGAGCGACAGCCCATAGCCGAGATGGGCGAGCAGATCGCGTTCGAAACGGCGCAGCGTCCACGCTTCCGATTCGCCGCGGGCCAGCCGTCGCAAGGTGTCGAGATAATCGGCGAACAGCGCCGGATGCGGATCGTGGCGCGGCAACAGGCGCGCGACGACCTCGTTGACGTACAACGCGCACAGCAACGCACTGCCGGACAGCGCCAGCGCCGGGCCGCTCGCCTCGGCCGCGCCGAGCGTGGCGAGCTCACCCTGCCCGCTCCAGCTCAGGCTGAGCGGCACCAGCGGTTGCAGCAGCGTGCGCGGCCGATGCGGGCGTTCGCGCCGGCAGCCGCGCGCGACCAGGCCGACGCGGCCGTGGTCCCGGCTCAGCACCTCGAGCAGCAGCGAGGTCTCGCGCCACGGTCGCGCATGCAGGACGAAGGCCGGTTGCTGCTCGACGCGCATGGCTGCGGCTCAATCCGCATAGCCGAACCGGCGCAAGGCCGTTTCGTCTTCGCTCCAGTTCTCGCACACGCGCACGTGCAGCCGCAGATGCACGCGCCGCTCGAACAGCCGCTCGATGGCCAGACGCGCCGCCGTGCCGATCGCCTTGAGGCGGGCACCGCCGGCGCCGATCACGATCCCCTTCTGGCTCTCGCGCTCCACCCAGATCGTCGCCTCGATGCGCACGGCGCCACGCTGCTCGCGAAAGCTCTCGATCTCCACCGTCGCCGCGTAGGGCAGTTCCTGGGCGAGTTGCCGCATCACCTGCTCACGGATCCGTTCGCCGGCGAGAAAGCGTTCGCTGCGGTCGGTGATCGCGTCTTCGGGAAACGCGGCGGGAGCTTCGGGCAGATGCTCGAGGATACCGCGTTCGAGTTCGCCCAGGCCATCGCGGCGCCGCGCCGAAACGAGATAGACCGCATCGAACGGATGCGCGGCTTCGATCGCGGCGAGAAACGGCAACAACTGCCGCTTGTCCTTCTGCGTATCGACCTTGTTGATGGCGAGCAGACGCGGCCGGCGCGCGGAGGCGAGCGCCGCGTAGACATCGTCGTCCTCCGGCAACCAGCGCCCGGCCTCGATCACCTGCACGACGACATCCGCCTCGACGATCGCCCCCCGCGCCGCGCGGTTGAGCAGACGGTTGAGCGCATGGTCGCGACCGCGGTGCAGCCCGGGCGTGTCCAGGAACAGCATCTGCCCTGCGGGCCGCGTGCACACACCGAGGATGCGGTGGCGCGTGGTCTGCGGCCGCGGTCCGACGATGCTCAGCCGCCAGCCGATCAGGGCATTGAGCAAGGTCGATTTGCCGACGTTCGGCCGGCCGACCAGCGCGACCGTGCCGCAGCGATGCGCCGCAGGCGCCGAATCAGCGGTTGCGTGCGGCATGCGGCAAACGGGCCTGCACGAGCGGAATCGCCGCGCCGGCGGCGGCCTGTTCGGCGGCACGGCGACTGCTGCCACGGCCCTGCACCCGCACCTCGAGCGCGCCGACGCGACACTCCACCTCGAAGGTCTTGGCGTGGTCCGCGCCCTGTGTGCCAGCGAGTTCGTACACCGGCAGGGCGAGGCCGTGCGCTTGCAGCAGTTCCTGCAGGCGGGTCTTCGCATCCTTGTCGTCGCCGCGCGCGGCCGCCTCGATGCGCGGCTCGATCAGCTCCTGCACGCAGCGGCGGCAGACCTCCCAGCCGCCGTCGAGATACACCGCCGCGACCAGCGCCTCGAAGGCGTCGGCGAGGATCGAATCGCGTCGATGACCGCCGCTCTTCAACTCGCCGGGGCCGAGCCGCAGCTGGTCGCCGAGCTCGAGCTCGCGCGCGACCTCGGCGAGCGCGGGCTCGCTCACCAGCCGCGCGCGCAGACGCGTCAGTTCGCCCTCGTGGGCGTCGGGATAGCGGCCGTAGAGCAACTCCGCGACGAAGAAATTGACCAACGCGTCGCCGAGGAATTCCAGGCGTTCGTTGTTGCGCGCGCCGACGCTGCGGTGGCTGAGGGCGCGTTCACGCAGGCTGTCGTCGCGGAAGGTGTGGGCGAGTCGTGCGCTCAAGGATCAATACGTCGCGCCGCGCGAAAGGTCGACGGTCTTCTCGAAGTGGACGAGCAGATCGACGTTGTAGATGAATGGAATATCGCGATCGTAGGCGACGTGCAGGCTGCGCTGGCCGTTTTCCGTCAGCAGCGTCACGTTGCTGAGTGGCACGTCTTTCTCGTCGACGTATTGTAGATCGAACTGAATGCTGAGTTTGGCCCGGATCTGATCAATCGGCATGTTTTCGATGCCCGCCTCGGTCTGCAGCGACTTCATGGACTTGACCACGCCGAAATACTCGCTGTAGGCGGGGATGAGCTTCATCGCCGCGTAGGCGAAGAAACCGACCACACACAGCACCACGGCGAAACCGAGCAGGGTGATGCCTTGTTGTGCGCGCTGGATTTGCATGCTGGCCTCTAGTTGATGAGAGTACCGATCCGCTTGAAATCGATGCCGCCGTCGAAGTTCATCCAGATGACGAACGCCTTGCCGACGATGTTGCGCTCCGGCACGAAACCCCAGTAGCGGCTGTCCTCGCTATTATCCCGATTATCGCCCATCGCGAAATAGTGTCCAGCCGGCACGCGGAACGAACCCTCGGCGCCAGCACCGCGCGGCAGGCGCAGGATCTGGTGGGTCGCGCCCGGCAGCTTTTCCTCGTAGATTTCCGCACCGGCCATCTTGCGCCCCTCCTCGCCGCTGCCGACGAACGGGCCGACGTAGCTCTGCGGAACCTCCTTGCCATTCACGTACAGGGTCTTGTTGCGGTAGGTGATCTCGTCGCCCGGCAGGCCGATCACGCGCTTGATATAGTCCACGCCTTCCTTTTTCGGGTCGTGGTCCGGATTCGGATAGCGGAACACGAACACATCGCCGCGCTGCGGCTCGCCGAGCGCGACGATCTTCGTGCCGAGCACCGGCAGGCGCAAGCCGTAGGCGAACTTGTTGACCAGGATGAAATCGCCGACCAGCAGCGTCGGCATCATCGAACCGGACGGGATCTTGAACGGCTCGGCGACGAAGGAACGGAACAGGAGCACGATCAGGATGACCGGGAAGAACGAGCGCGCGTACTCGACGACCACCGGCTCGCGCAGCGCTTCCTGCGCGCGCTGCTGACGTTCGGTCTCGCTGCCGGCCGCACGCGTCAGCGCCTCGGCGCGGGCCTTGCGCCCGCCTTGCAGGAACAGGCGGTCGAACAACCAGATGATGCCGGTCAGGAAGGTCAGGATGACCAGTAACAGGGCAAAATCGAAATCCATTTGGTTTCCTTCGGAAACGGGAATCGGGAAACGGGAATCGGGAATCGGGAACTCAGGCGGGCCGTTCCGATTGCCGATTCCCGATTCCCCACTCCCGGCTCATTTGTCCACCTGCAGAACCGCCAGGAACGCCTCCTGCGGGATTTCCACGCGGCCGACCTGCTTCATGCGCTTCTTGCCTTCCTTCTGCTTCTCCAGCAGCTTGCGCTTGCGCGTCACATCGCCGCCATAGCACTTGGCGAGCACGTTCTTGCGCAGCGCCTTGACCGTGGTGCGGGCGATGATCTGCGAACCGATCGCGGCCTGGATCGCGACGTCGAACTGCTGGCGCGGAATCAGGTCCTTCATGCGCTCCGTGAGGTCGCGGCCGCGGCGGTCCGCCTGCGATCGGTGCACGATCACGCTCAGCGCATCGACGCGGTCGCCGTTGATCAACACGTCCAGCCGCACGAACGGCCCGGCGGCGAAGCGCTCGAAATGGTAGTCCATCGAGGCGTAGCCGCGCGAAACCGATTTCAGCTTGTCGAAGAAGTCGAGCACGACCTCGGCGAGCGGCAGCTCGTAGCTGATCTGCACCTGGGTCGCGAGGTAATGGATCGAGCGCTGCGTGCCGCGCTTCTCCTCGCACAGGGTGATGACGTTGCCGACGTATTCCGGCGGCGTGAGGATATTGGCGACGATGATCGGCTCGCGAATCTCCGCGACGTTCTGCGTCGGCGGCAATTTGGCGGGATTGTCGAGCTGGATCACGCTGCCGTCGGTCAGCAGCACCTCGTAGACCACGGTCGGCGCGGTGGTGACGAGATCGAGACCGTACTCGCGCTCGAGCCGCTCCTGCACGATTTCCATGTGCAGCATGCCGAGAAAACCGCAGCGGAAGCCGAACCCCATCGCCTCCGAGCTTTCCGGCTCGAAATGCAGTGCCGCGTCGTTGAGCTTGAGCTTCTCCAACGCCTCGCGCAGCGACGGGAAATCGTCGGCCACCACCGGAAACAGGCCGGCGAACACGCGCGGCTGCATCTTGCGGAAACCGGGCAACGGCGCCGGCGCCGGTTTCGCGGCGTGGGTCAGGGTGTCACCCACCGGGGCGCCGTGCACGTCCTTGATCGAGGCAGTGACCCAGCCGACCTCGCCGGGGCCGAGCCGTTCCCGGAGCTTGCGCTTGGGCGTGAACACGCCGACCTGATCCACCTCGTGCGCGCGACCGGTGGACATCACCAGAATCCGGTCGCCCGGCTTGATCTCGCCCTGCATCACCCGCACCAGCGACACCACGCCGAGGTAATTGTCGAACCAGGAATCGATGATCAGCGCCTGCAACCGGTCGGTGTCGCGCGGCTTCGGCGGCGGAATGCGGGCGACGATGGCCTCCAGCACCGCCGGCACGTTCTCGCCGGTCTTGGCGCTGATGGCGATCGCCTCGCGCGCATCGATGCCGATCACCGCCTCGATCTCCTGCTTCACGCGCTCCGGGTCGGCGGTCGGCAGATCGATCTTGTTCAGCACCGGCACCACCTCGAGCCCCATCTCGACGGCGGTATAGCAGTTGGCGACGGACTGCGCCTCCACGCCCTGGGCGGCGTCCACCACCAGCAACGCGCCCTCGCAGGCGGCCAGCGAGCGGCTCACCTCGTAGGAGAAGTCGACGTGTCCCGGGGTGTCGATGAAATTGAGCTGATAGGTGTTGCCGTCGCGTGCGGTATACGGCAACGACACCGACTGCGCCTTGATGGTGATGCCGCGCTCGCGCTCGATCGGATTCGAATCGAGCACCTGCGCTTCCATCTCGCGCTCCTCCAGCCCGCCGCACAACTGGATGATGCGGTCGGCGAGCGTGGACTTGCCGTGGTCGACGTGGGCGATGATGGAGAAATTGCGGATCCGTTCCATGCGGCGATGCGCGCCTGCGTCCGCCGGGTGGCGGACGGCAAAGCGCGCATTATCGCAGAAAGCGTGGTCTCGCGCCTCGCCGCCGGAGCGGCGCGACCGGATCAGCCCTTGCCCTTGGGCACCGTCACCGCCACGAACTGGGTGACGTCGTTGCGGCGCACGAGCAGCATCACCGATTCGCCGGCCTTGATGTCCTTGACCGCGTCGTTGAACTCGCCGACGCTCTTGACCGACCTGCGCCCGACCATCAGCACGACGTCGCCCGGCTGCAGCGCGCTGCGGCGGGCGGCGCCACGGAGGTCGGTGATGACCACGCCCTGATCCTTGAGGCCGAGCTGACGCCGCTGCTCGGCGGTGAGGTCGTCGACCACGATGCCGAGCGTGTTGCCGGCCTTGCTCTCGCCCGCCTCGACGCTGGCGAGCGTCGGCTTGCCCTGCAGTTCGCCGACCGTGACCGGCAACGTCAGGGTCTTGCCGTCGCGGAACACCTTCAGTTCCGCCGTCGTGCCCGGTTTGGTCGCGCCGACCAGCGGCGGCAGATCGCGCGAGCTGTCGATGTCGCGGCCGTTGTACGCCAGAATCACGTCGCCCACCTGCACGCCGGCCTTGTCCGCACCGCTGCCCGGAGTGACCTTGTTCACCAGCGCGCCACCGACGCGCGGCAGGTTCATGCTCTGCGCCATTGCCCGATCGACGTCCTGGATCATCACCCCGATCATGCCGCGCGAGACGTGGCCAGTGGTCTTGAGCTGCTCGACGGCGTTCATCGCGATGTTGATCGGAATCGCGAAGGAGATGCCGACCGAGCTGCCGGTGTTGCTGAAGATCTGCGAGTTGATGCCGACCACCTGACCGTCGAGGTTGAACAACGGGCCGCCGGAATTGCCGCGGTTGATCGGCACGTCGGTCTGGATGAACGGCACGTACTGCTGATCGGCCCGGCCGAAGCCGCGGCCGACGTAGCTCACCACGCCGTGCGTGACCGAGTGGTCGAAATTGAACGGCGAACCGATCGCGACCACCCACTGGCCGGGTTTGAGCTTGCTCGAATCGCCGATCGAGACCGTCGGCAGGCCGGTCGCATTGACCTTGAGCAGGGCGATGTCGTACTCGGCGTCGGTGCCGACGACCTTGGCGTCGAGCTCGCGCCGGTCGGACAGGCGCACCACGACCTGCTCGGCGCCGTCGATGACGTGGTTGTTGGTCAGGATGTAGCCGTCGCTCGAGATGATGAAGCCGGAACCTAGCGAAACGCGCATGCCGTCGAAGCGCGGTCGCGCGCCCGGGCCGAAGAAGTGGCGGAAGATCTCCGGGATGTCCTGATCGTCGATCTCGTCCCCGGCCTTGGCATCGCCGCCGTGGGTCGCCTGCACGTTGACCACCGCCGGCGCGTTCTTCTCGACGAGCTGGGTGAAGTCCGGCAGCTCCGCGCGCGCGCCGACCGCGGCGAAAGCGAGCGAAAACAGCAGCAGAATCCTGCAAAGCACGCTCTGGTACATGGAAGTTCCTCGATACGAAATCGCAAGAATACGAAGCCGCGCGCTTGGATCGTACCGCCGCGCGGGAGTTCCACCCGAGTCTGAACCGGCGCTGTGCGTGTCGCTATTGTCGCGTTGCTGGCGCCGGCGCCAGCAACGCATTTTGCGCCGGGCTCTCCGGAAACCGCACCCGCAGGTACGGAATCAGCGCGTTCTGCGGATCGATGGCGCCGGGTTCATCGCGATAGCGCACGTCGTACCGTGGCAACGGATACAGCGGGGTCTCGAAGCTCGCCGGCTGGGCCAGCTCCGGATTGAGCAGCAACGGCAACGGCAGGTCCGGCGCGGGCGCACGAATCGTCGCCGCCGCACTTGCGGCGGTCGCGCGACCACCGGCCGGGGCGACTTCCGGCGGTTGCGGCGAGGTGGCGACCAGCGCGAACACCGCGACCGCCGCCGCGATCGCGCCGCCGCCGAGCCAGCGCGCCACGGCCAGCCCGCGCCGCCGGTCGGCGGCCGCGTCGCCACGCAACCGTCGCATGACGGCCGGGGCGATATCCGTCCGCGGCAGCGCGCCCTGGCGGCGCAGCACGCTGCTCACGAGCTGGTAGCGCGACCAGGTTCGCGCAAGATCGGGCTCGGCGTCGAGCCGGCGCAGCAGGAAGCGCAACTGGTCGCGGGCCAGTTCGCCGTCCATCAGCGCGGAGAGTTGTTCGCGGATTTGCTCACTCATGCTCGGATACCTTCGCGTCCGAGAGCAGCGGACGCAGCTTCTGATCGATCGCGTCGCGCGCGCGGAAGATGCGCGAACGCACGGTGCCGATCGGACAATTCATGGCTTGGGCGATTTCCTCATAACTCAGGCCGTCGACCTCGCGCAGGGTGATGGCGGTCTTCAAGTCCTCCGGCAGCTCTTCGACCGCGGCGAACACGGTTTGTTCAATTTCCTGGCGCAGCAGTTCGTGCTCCGGGGTGGCCCGGTCCTTGAGCCGGGTGCCGCCGTCGAGCAGCAGCGCGTCCTCGACGGCGATGTCCTCCGTCGGCGGCCGACGCCCCTGGGAGACGAGGTAATTCTTGGCGGTATTGATCGCGATCTTGTACATCCAGGTGTAGAACTGGCTGTCGCCGCGGAACGCGGCCATGGCCCGATAGGCGCGCAGGAAGGCTTCCTGGGCCACGTCCTGGCACTCGCTCCAGTCGGACACGTAGCGCGAAATCACCGCCACCACCTTGTGCTGGTACTTGCGCACCAGCAGGTCGAAAGCGCGCCGATCGCCCTTCTGGACCCGCTCCACCAGGACCTGGTCCGCCTCTTGTTCGCCCATCCGGGCTGCACTCCGTTCGCTGGCGGCCCGGTCAAGCCTCGCTGAAAGACCGCGGATCGCGCCCATGGTTCACTCGCCTTTCGGGATTCCCGCCGCGCCTACGGCACCGCTTCGGCGGAACGCTGCTTGTGGAACACGCGCTCGCGCTCCACCAGCAGGTTCTCGAAGCTCGCCGCCGGCAGCGGCCGGCAAAACAGGTAGCCCTGCAGTTCCTCGCAGCCTTCCGCGCGCAGGAAGTCGAAGTGCTCCTCGATCTCCACGCCCTCGGCGACGACGGCGCGGTTGAGATTGTGCGCCATGCCGATCGTCGCGCGCACGATCGCCTCGTCGTCCGGGTCGACGCCTATGTTGCGCACGAAGGTCTGGTCGATCTTGATGCGGTCGGCGGGGAAACGCTTGATGTAGTCGAGCGAGGACTGGCCAGTGCCGAAGTCGTCGATCGAGATCTTGCAGCCGAGATCGCGCAGTCCCTGCAGGGTTTCCAGCAGGTTCGGGATCGACTTGACGCTGATGCTCTCGGTGACCTCCAGATCCAGCAGGGCCGGTTCGAGCTTGGTGTCGCGCAGCACGTTGGCGACGACCTGGACCAGGTTCGGCTGGCGCAGTTGCAGGGCCGACAGATTGACGCTGACCCGCAGATTCAGGCCGAATCGTTCCTGCCAGCGCTTGGCGTCGCTGCAGGCGGTACGCAGCACCCATTCGCCGATCGAAATGATCAGGCCGTTTTCCTCGGCGAGCGGGATGAAGAAGCCGGGGCTGATCATGCCGAGTTCGGGATGCTCCCAGCGGATCAGCGCCTCCATGCCGGAAATGTCCTCGGTCTGGGTTTCCACCTGCGGTTGATAGTAGACGCGCAGCTCACCGTTCTTTTCCGCCTGGCGCAGCTTGGCCTCCAGCGCCAGACGCTGCTGATGCGATTCCTCCGGCACCGCCACGTAGGACTGGAAGTTGTTCCGCCCCATGCCCTTGGCGCTGTACATCGCCACGTCGGCGTGCTTCAGCAGGCGCTCGGCGCTGGTCGCGTCGTCCGGGTAGAAACTGACGCCGATGCTGGCGGTGATGTGCAGTTCGCTGCCGTCGGCGAGCGTCAACGGCACCTCCATCACGCGCACGATCTTCTCGGCGATGCGCATGACGTCGTCGCGCTGGACGATGTGGCGCAGGATCATGGTGAACTCGTCGCCGGCGTAGCGGGCGACGGTGTCGGAGGCGCGCACGCTGGCGCGCAGGCGTTTGGCCACCGCCACCAGCACCTGATCGCCGACCGAGTGGCCGAGCGAGTCGTTGATGTTCTTGAAGCGATCGAGGTCGACGAACAGCACCGCGAACATCTCGCCGGTGCGATGCGCTTCCTTGATCGTGTTCTCCAGCCGGTCGTTGAACAGCAGCCGGTTCGGCAAGCCGGTGAGCGCGTCCTGCAGGCCCTTGGCACGACCCTGCTCACGCGCCCGGCGCAATTCCAGATCGAGCGCCAGGCGCGCCGCGACCATGCGCAGCGGGTCGATCACCAGCGGGTCGGTGCCGAGCGGACGCTTGCGCGCCAGCAGCATCGCGCCGAGCGTGCTGTGACGTTCGTCGCGCAGCGGCAGGCCGATGAAGGTTTCGTAGCGGAAGAACGCCAGGAACTGGTCCTGCTCCACCGCGCTCCAGGCGTGTTCGCCGTGGATCACCCGGTCGCCGTCGAGCAGGCGCTTGAGCGTCGGCTGCTTCAGCGGATCGGGCGCCTCCGGCGGCTGCGCCACGCGATGATAGGTGAGCAACGGCTGGGCTTCGCCGGCCTGTTCCGGGCGTGCCGACACGACCATGGCGAAGTCCAGTTCCAGCCAGTCGCTCAACAGTTTGATCACGCGATTGAGACCTTCGTCGCCGCCCCCGCATTCGGCGGCGGCCGCGGCCAGACCGAGCGCCGCCTGATAGCGCGCCGTGTCCGCCGGCTCGCGGAACGTGGTCACGTGCAGCAGACGTCCGCGCTGCACGGCCAGGCGCATGTGCGCCTCCACGAGCTGCCCGCCGCCGTCGCCGCGCGCCCGCCGGCAGCGGTAGCGCACACTGCCTTCGCGGCCAAGCTGCGCCAGCAAGGCCGCACGCTGCTGCCGATCGTGGCTGAGATCGAGCATGTCGAGCGGCTGGCCGATCACCTGGTTGCGGGAGAAACCGGCGCGCTGCTCGAACGTGGTGTTGGCGTCGACGATCACGCCGCTCTTCGGGTCGGAGACGACGATTTCGTCGAGATTGGTCTCGAACGCGAACTGGTAACGGTCGGCGGCGCCGGCCGCGGCGGTCGTGCCCGGCGACCCGCGCGCGGCGAGCACGGCGCGCACCCGCGCCAGCGCTTCGCCGGCATCGACCGGGCTGCGGATCCAGTCCACCACGCCCGGCGGCGCATGACCCCAGTCCCAGCGCCGCTCCGACGGCTCCGGGGCGACGATGCCGATCACCGGCACCTCGGCCAGGCGCGCATCGCCCTTGAGCTGGGTGCAGAACGCCACGGCCTCGCGCGCCTCGCCGGTGAACTCCATCACCACCACGTCGATCTGCGGGTCCTGCTGCAGGAACGCCGATGCCTGCGCCAGATCCTTGGCGGTATAGACCGCCTCGAAATTCTGCGCGTCGAGCGTGTCGAACAGCACCCGGCGGTCGTCGCGCCGGGTGGTGACGATCAGCACCGAACTCTGGCTCGATTCCTCGCGCGCCATCAGGTCACCCAACGGCCGTCGCGCAGGCGCGGCCGGCTTTGTCCCTCGGGGACATGCGCGATACGTTCCACCAACGCGTCCAATCCTTCCGGAAACCGCACTTCCTCGCCCACGAACACGACCTTGCGGCCATTGACGGAACGCACGCGCGCGATCTGCCGCAGCAGGCCGATGTTCGGCGCGCGCAGGTGCTCGGCGTAATCGGTGAACAGATACACGCCGAACTGCATGCTCTGCAGGATGTAGCGCAGCGCGTCGGTCACCCGCTTGGAGCCGGGGACGCGGACGTCGCGCTCGCGCAGGCTGGTGATGCCGGCGTCCTCCTGCCAGTAGTACACCGATTGGCCGGTGCGCAACGCCAGCAGGCGGAACTGGGCGAGCACGTCGGCCGGATTGGCGGTTTCGATCGCGATCAGATTGTGCGGGGATTGCACGATGCGCTCGAACAGCTTCGGCGTGACGAAAACTTCGCTGGCGGTACTGGACACGTTGGCGACGGATTCCACGAAATTGCCTGCGCCGGCGGGTTACTGCGCCGCCGGTATTTGACCGGAGGCGCGGCTTGCACGGATTATAGCCGCCCACGACAGCGCACGCTTGAGGCCGCCATGTTCGAAGGATTGCGTTTTTCCCACTGGCATGCCGAAACCGATGCGGAAGGCATCGTCGTCCTCACCCTCGACCGCGCCGGCGCCTCGGTCAACACCCTCGGCCGCGAGGTCATGGACGAACTCACCCAGATTCTGGAGCGGCTTGCGTTGGAACCGCCCAAAGGCGTCGTCATCCGTTCCGGCAAGCCGACCGGCTTCATCGCCGGCGCGGACATCCGCGAGTTCGAGAGTTACGAGAAACAGGGCGGCGTGCTCGCCAGCGTCGAACGCGGCCAGCGCGTGTTCCAGAACCTTGCGCGCCTGCGCTGCCCCACGGTCGCGGCGATCCACGGCTTCTGCATGGGCGGCGGCACCGAACTCGCGCTCGCCTGCCGGGCGCGCGTGGCCACCCGCGATCCAAAGACTCGCATCGGCCTGCCCGAAGTCATGCTCGGCATCATTCCAGGCTGGGGCGGCACGGCGCGCCTGCCGCGCCTGATCGGCGCCCCGCAAGCGCTGCCGCTGATGCTGACCGGCCGCGCGGCGGGGGCCGAGGAAGCCCGGAGCCTGGGTCTCGTCGATGTGCTGACCACACCGGAACTCCTGCTCGAAGCCGCCAAGGAGGCCGTGCGCCACCCGCCCGTCCGGGCGTTCGCGCAACGTCTGCGCGCGTGGGCGACCAATCTCTGGCCGGTGCGGCAGATCCTGGCGCCGATCGTGCGCCGACAAACCGCGGCGAAGGTGCGGCCCGACCAGTATCCCGCGCCGTTCGCCCTGATCGACGTCTGGCGCCGCGGCGGCGCCAACATCGCCCAGCGCCTGAAACTGGAGGCGCGCGCGGTTGCCAAACTCGCGCAGACGCCGACCTGCCACAACCTGGTCCGCGTATACTTTTTGCAGGAGCGCTTGAAGAGTCTCGGCGCCGGCAGCGAGGCCAGCATCCGCCGCGTCCACGTCATCGGCGCCGGCGTGATGGGCGGCGACATCGCCGCCTGGTGCGCGCTGCGCGGATTCGCGGTCACCCTGCAGGACCGCGAGATGAAGTTCATCCAGCCGGCGCTGGACCGTGCCCGCGAGCTGTTCGCCAAACGCCTGAAGACCCCCGAGCGGATCAAGCCGGCGACGGACAACCTGCGCGCGGACGTGGACGGCGCCGGCATCGCCGACGCGGATCTGGTGATCGAGGCGATTTTCGAGAATCTCGAGGCCAAGCAGGCGCTGTATCGCAGCGTCGAACCGAAGATGAAACCGGCGGCGCTGCTCGCCACCAATACCTCGAGCATTCCGCTCGACGAATTGCGCACCGCGGTCGATGCGCCGGGCCGCTTCCTCGGCCTGCACTATTTCAATCCGGTGGCGCAGATGCCGCTGGTCGAGATCGTGCGCCACGACCGGCTCGATCCGGCGAACGAGAAAACCGCGCTGGCCTTCTGCAAAGCGATCGACAAGCTGCCGGTGCCGGTCAAGGGCACGCCGGGTTTCCTGGTCAATCGGATTCTGATGCCCTACCTGCTCGAAGCCCTGCGGCTGTACCAGGAAGGCGTGCCCGGTCCGGTGCTCGACAAGGCGGCGAAGAAGTTCGGCATGCCGATGGGACCGATCGAGCTGGCCGACACGGTCGGGCTGGACGTCTGCGCCTCGGTCGGCAAGGAAGTCGGCGCCTATCTCGGCCTCGAGATCCCCGATGGCTTCGATGCCCTGCTCGCCGCCGGCAAGCGCGGCAAGAAGACCGGCGAGGGCTTGTACAAATGGGAGAACGGCAAGGCGGTCAAGCCGGAAGTCGATCCCAATTACCAGCCGCCGGCCGACATCACCGATCGCATGATCCTGCCGATGCTCAACGAGGCCGTGGCCTGCCTGCACGATGGTGTGGTCGACGACGCCGATCTGCTCGATGCCGGCGTCATCTTCGGCACCGGCTTCGCGCCGTTCCGCGGCGGTCCGATCCAGCACATCCGCAGCGAAGGCCCGGACAAGATCCGCGCGCAACTGGAGGCGCTCGCGGCGAAGTACGGCAAGCGCTTCGCGCCCAAGGCGGGTTGGGATGGTGCGGCGCTGAGGGCTGAGGACTGAGGGCCAAGGGCTGAGGGCCGAGGGGCTGAGCAGCGCATCCCCTCCGCCTCCGCTCACCGCTCACCGCTGACCGCTCACCCATTTCCGATTGCCGATTGAGCGAGCCTCAGCGAGCGGCCGACTTTCGTAAGCTGGTCCCGCTCGCTCAGTCCTCATCGAACCGCTGCGAGCCGAACGGCCTGACGGGCTTCGGCGCGGGCGCGAGGCCGGCGGCCACGCCCCGCCAGACCGCCAGCGCATCGCGGGTGATCGCGACGTCGTGGGCACGCACGATGAGCGCGCCGTTCTGCACCGCGATCAGCGCCGCGGCGGCGGAACCGGCGGCGCGCTCCCCGACCGCGCGCCCGGTCAGCGCGCCGATCATGGACTTGCGCGACAACCCGACCATCAGCGGCACGCCGAGCGCGGCGAGCTGGCCGAGACCGCGCAGCAGCGCGAGATTGTGTTCCAGCGTCTTGCCGAAGCCGAAGCCCGGATCGACCACGATGCGCTTCTTGTCTATGCCCGCCATCTCGCAAGCGAATATGCGTTCGGCCAGAAACCGCCGCACCTCGGCAACGACATCGCCGTACTGCGGATCGTCCTGCATGGTGCGCGGCTCGCCCTGCATGTGCATCAGGCATACCGGCACCTTCAACGCCGCCGCGGTTTCGAGCGCACCCTCGCGGCGCAGCGCATAAACGTCGTTGATCATGCCGGCGCCCGCGGCGACCGCGGCACGCATCACCTCCGGCTTGCTGGTATCCACGGCGATCGGCACGGTGGTTTGCCGCGCCAACGCCTCGATCACCGGCACCACCCGCGCGATTTCCTCCTCCGCCGCGACCGGCTCGGCGCCCGGCCGCGTGGATTCACCGCCGACGTCGAGCAGATCCGCGCCCTCTTCGAGCAGCCGCAGGCCGTGTTTCAGCGCCGCCGCGGTGTCGCAATACCTGCCGCCGTCGGAAAACGAATCCGGGGTGACGTTGATGACGCCGGCGATGCGCGGCCGGTCGAGGCGCAGTTCGCGGCCGGCGCAGTCGAGGGTACGGGCGAGATCGAACATGGAGGCCGGGAATCGGGAATGGGAAGTGGGAAGCAGGAAGTGCGAAGAGCTGCAGCCCTCGGCCCTTGGCCCTCAGCCCTCATTCCGCGACATGAA
>JAJPHA010000029.1 GCA_021325475.1 Rhodanobacteraceae bacterium
GCCGATGAAGATCGCCTGCGTGCACGCCATCGCCGAACTCGCGCGGCGCGAGGTCTCCGACGTCGCCGCGCGCGCCTACGGCGATCAGTTGCTGTCGTTCGGTCCGGACTACCTGATCCCGCAGCCGTTCGATCCGCGCCTGCTGGTCTCGCTCGCGCCGGCGGTGGCCCGCGCGGCGATGGACTCGGGCGTGGCGACGCGGCCGATCGCCGATCTCGCCGCCTATGCCGATCAGCTCACCCAGTTCGTGTTCCGCACCAGTCTGGTGATGAAGCCGGTGTTCGACCGTGCCCGCGCCGATCCGAAGCGCGTGGTCTACGCCGAGGGCGAGGAGGACACCGTGCTGCGCGCGGTGCAGACGCTGGTCGACGAGAAGCTGGCGCGGCCGATCCTGATCGGCCGGCCGGCGGTGATCGAGCGCCGCATCCGCCGGCTCAACCTGCGCATCCGCCCCGGCGAGCATTTCGAGCTGACCAACATCGACGACGATCCGCGCTACCACGAATACTGGAACCTGTATCTCAACCTCAACGCGCGGCGCGGCATCACCCCGGCGCTGGCGAAATCGCTGGTGCGGTCGCGGCCGACCCTGATCGGCGCGCTGATGGTGGCGCGCGGCGAGGCCGATGCCCTGATCTGCGGCATGGTCGGCCGCTACCAGCGGCAGTTGCGCCACATCCTCGACGTGCTGCCGCTCGATCCCGGCGTGACCGCGCCGGCGGCGATGACCGCGGTGCAGAACGATCGCGGCACCTGGTTCTTCGTCGATACCCACGTGCAGTACGAGCCGAGCGCCGAACAGATCGCCGAGGCGACGCTGCAGGCGGTGCTGCGCCTGAAGCTGTTCGGCATCACGCCGCGCGTGGCGCTGCTGTCGCATTCCAACTTCGGCAGCCACGGCAACGACAGCGCGCAGAAGATGCGGCGCGTGCTCGAGCTGGTGCGCGCCAAGGATCCGCGCCTGATGATCGACGGCGAGATGCAGGCCGACACCGCGCTCAACGAGGAGATCCGCGAGCGCATCTTCCCGAATTCGCTGCTGCGCGGGCGCGCCAACGTGTTCGTGTTTCCGAACATGGACGCGGCCAACATCGCCTACAACATGGTGCGCCAGCTCACCGACGGCGTGGCGATCGGTCCGATCCTGATGGGCGTGTCCAAGCCGGCGCACGTGCTCACCCCGGCCTCGACCGTACGCCGCGTGGTCAACATCAGCGCCATCGCCTGCGTCGAGGCGCAGATCCGCCAGGCCGTCGGCGGCGCCGTCTGACCGCGCGGCGCGGATCGACGTTGCCCGCGCGCCTCGCTACACTGGCGCGGTCGAACGGCGGTCGCAACGGCGCGGCCCGCGGCTGCGCGGAGGTCAGGCCATGAACATCTTGAACGACATCCTCGACCAGGACCTCGATCCGGTCGAAACCCGCGAATGGACCGAGGCGCTCGCCGCGGTGATCGAGGCCGACGGTCCGGAGCGCGCGCACTACCTGCTCGAGCGCATGGTCGATGCGACGCGGCGCGCCGGCGGCCATCTGCCGTTCTCGCCGACCACCGAATACGTCAACACCATCCCGCCGCATCTCGAGGCGAAGATGCCGGGCGATCCGACCATGGAATGGCGCATCCGCTGCATCATCCGCTGGAACGCCATGGCGATGGTGGTGCGCGCCAACCGCAAGCCGGGCGAACTCGGCGGCCACATCGCCAGTTTCGCCTCGTCGGCCACGCTCTACGACGTCGGCTTCAACCATTTCTGGCGCGCGCCGAGTGCGGAGCACCCGGGCGATCTGGTGTTGTTCCAGGGCCATTCCAGCCCCGGCATCTACGCGCGGTCGTTCCTCGAGGGACGCATTGGAGCCGACCAGCTCGACCTGTTCCGCATGGAGGTGGCCGGCCAGGGGCGCGGCCTGAGCTCGTATCCGCATCCCTGGCTGATGCCGGACTACTGGCAGGTGCCGACGGTGTCGATGGGTCTCGGCCCGATCCAGGCGATCTACCAGGCGCATTTCTGGAAGTACCTCGAGAACCGCGGCCTGATCCCGGCCACCGATCGCAAGGTGTGGTGCTTCCTCGGCGACGGCGAGACCGACGAGCCGGAGTCGCTCGGCGCGATTTCGCTCGCCGGACGCGAGAAGCTCGACAACCTGATCTTCGTCATCAATTGCAACCTGCAGCGTCTCGACGGCCCGGTGCGCGGCAACGGCAAGATCATCCAGGAACTGGAAGGCGTGTTCCGCGGCGCCGGCTGGAACGTGATCAAGCTGATCTGGGGCGGCTACTGGGATCCGCTGCTCGCGGCCGACCGCAACGGCACGCTGCGCAAGCTGATGATGGAAACCGTGGACGGCGAGTACCAGGCCTGCAAGGCGTTCGGCGGCGCCTACACCCGCGAGCACTTCTTCGGCAAGTATCCCGAGACGCTGGAGATGGTGCGCAATCTGTCCGACGACGACATCTGGCGCCTGAACCGCGGCGGCCACGATCCGCACAAGGTCTATGCCGCCTATCACGCCGCGGTGCACACCCGGGGCATGCCGACGGTGATCCTGGCCAAGACCGTCAAAGGCTACGGCATGGGCGCGGCGGGCGAATCGCAGAATCCGACGCATCAGCAGAAGAAGCTCGACAACGAGGCGGTGCGCGCGTTCCGCGATCGTTTCCGCATCCCGATCCCCGACGACCAGGTCGACGAGGTGCCGTACTACCATCCGGGCAAGGATTCGCCGGAGGTGAAATACCTGCTCGAGCGCCGCGCCGCGCTCGGCGGCTTCCTGCCGCAGCGCCGCCGCAGGAGCCAGAGCCTGCCGGTGCCGGAACTCGGCGTGTTCGATCCGCTGCTCAAGGGCACCGGCGAGCGCGAGATCTCGACCACGATGGCGTTCGTGCGCGGCATCAACCTGCTGCTGCGCGACAAGACCATCGGCCCGCGCGTGGTGCCGATCGTCGCCGACGAGGCGCGCACCTTCGGCATGGAGGGCATGTTCCGCCAGATCGGCATCTACGCGCCGGAGGGACAGAAATACCGGCCGCAGGATGCCGATCAACTGATGTACTACCGCGAGGACGTCAAGGGCCAGGTGCTGCAGGAAGGCATCAGCGAGCCGGGCGCGATGAGCGCGTGGCTGGCCGCGGCGACCAGCTATTCGGTCAGCGACACGCCGATGCTGCCGTTCTACATCTACTACTCGATGTTCGGTTTCCAGCGCGTCGGCGATCTCGCCTGGGCGGCCGGCGACATGCGCGCGCGCGGCTTCCTCGTCGGCGGCACCTCCGGCCGCACCACCCTGAACGGCGAAGGCTTGCAGCACGAGGACGGCCATTCGCACCTCATGGCCGGGGCGATTCCGAACTGCCGCGCCTACGATCCGACGTTCTCGTACGAAGTCGCCGTGATCCTGCACGACGGCGTGCGCCGCATGCTCGCCGCGCAGGAGGACTGCTACTACTACATCACGGTGATGAACGAGAACTACCCGCACCCCGACATGCCGCCGGGTGTGGAGCAGGGCATCATCCAGGGCATGTACCTGTTCCGGGAATCGGGACTCGGGGCGCGCGAGAAGGCCAAGGGCAAGAACAAGACGCCGTGCGTGCAGTTGCTCGGCTCCGGCACGATCCTGCGCGAGGCGATCGCCGCGGCGGAACTGCTGGAGAAGGAGTTCGGCGTCGGCGCCGACATCTGGAGCTGCCCGAGTTTCACCGAACTGCGCCGCGACGGCTTCGATTGCGAGCGCTGGAACCGCCTGCATCCCGAGCAAACCCCGCGCGTGCCGTACGTGACCCGCTGCCTCGCCGACCGCGCCGGCCCGGTGATCGCGGCGACCGATTACGTGCGCGCCTACGCCGACCAGATCCGCGCGTTCCTGCCGGACGGCCGGAAGTACATCGTGCTCGGCACCGACGGCTTCGGCCGCAGCGATACGCGCGAGAACCTGCGCCACTTCTTCGAGGTCGACCGCTACTACATCGCGCACGCGGCGATTTGCGCGCTCGCCGCCGAGGGCAAGATGAGCGCCAAGGACGTCGCCCGCGCGATCAAGACCTGGAAGCTCGACGGCGACAAGCCGAATCCGGCGACGGTGTGAATGGCGTGGGCACGCCGCTGCCTTCGCGGTCCGGCGACGCGCCGGGTGGATTGCAGCTTCCGCCCGGCCTGCCGCACTACGGCTTTCTCGATTGGCTCGCGGCGTTGCCGTTCGTCGAAGCGTTGATCCTGTACGGTTCGCGCGCGCGCGGCGACCATCGCGAACGCTCGGACATCGATCTCGCCGTGCTCGCGCCGCGCGCCTCGGCGGCCGATTGGCGGCGCGTGCTGGATCTGGTCGAGGAAGCGGATACCCTGCTCGGCATCGATTGCGTGCGCCTCGACGCCCTGCCGGCGGACGATCCGCTGCGCGCCGGCATCGCGCGCGAGGGACGGACGATCTACCGGCGGAGCGCGGCATGAGCGACTCGCCGCGCCTCGCCGATTTTCGCCGCGCGGTGGTGCGGCTCGGCGAGGCGCTGGCCGCCGGCGATGCCGATCCGCTGTATATCGATGCCGCGATCCAGCGCTTCGAATTCTCGGCCGAGCTCGCCTGGAAATGCCTGCAGGAAGTCCTCCGGCGCGATCATGGCGTCGAGGTGGCATCGCCGAAGCCGGCGTTGCAGCAGGCCTATCGGCTGCACTTGATCGACGACGAGGCGATCTGGCTCGACCTGTGGCGCGACCGCAATCTCACCTCCCACACCTATCGCGAGGCGCTGGCTCGCGAGATCCATGCGCGGCTGCCCGGCTACCTTGCCGTGCTGCGCCGACTCGCCGAGCGGCTGTGAGGCGAGGGCGGAGGGTTGAGGGCTGAGGGCCGAGGGCTGTGCGGCTCTTGCCGCTCACCGCTGACCGCTCGCGCCCAGGCTCGCCGCCGACCGGCAGTTGAGCACGGCGAGGATCTCGGCGGCGACGGCCAGCGCGATTTCCTCCGGCGTCTCCGCGCCGAGATCGAGACCGGCGGGAGCGTAGAGCGCGGCGCCGGCCGCCGCGCGCAGGCGCGCGCTGCGCTCGCGCGAGGCGATCGCGCCGAGGTAGGCGAGCGGCGCCTCGCGCAGCGCCGCGAGCCAGGCGAGATCGCGTTCGAGCCGGAAGGTCATCACCACCACCGAGGCCGCGGCATCGGCGCGGATCGCCGCGTGCCAGGTCGCCGGCGCGGCGCGGACGAAGCGCACGCCGGGCGGCAGCTCGCGCGGCGCGTCGGCGTCGTCCACGAGTATACATTCCCAGCCGAGCGCGGCACCGAGGCGCGCAAGCGCGAACGCGGCCGCGTTGACGCCGACGAGGTGCAGTACGTGCGGTGGCCGCAGCGGCTCGAGCAGCACCTCGTCCGTGCCCGCCGCGCTGGCGAGCGGCACCACCCGCGTTTGCGCCGCGCCGTCTGCCTCGCCGAGCGCGCGCAGGCGCGCGGCGAGCGCGGGATCGGTGAGGTCATGCCACTGCGTCGCGCCGGCCGCGACCAGGCGCTGCGGCCGTGGCGTCAGCGCGCGGCCGTCGCGGGCGAAGCGGGTGGCGAGCACGCCCGGCGCGCGCGCCGCCTGTGCGGCGGCGACGGCGTCGAAGAACCGCACGTCGGCCGGTTCGCGCAACGGTTCGATCAGCACCTCGAGCTCGCCGCCGCAGCCCATCTCCAGCAGCACGTCGAGACCGGATTCGCGGTCGTAGCGCGCGAGTTCGGCGCGACCCTGCGCGATGACCCGCTGCGCGCGCAGCACGATGTCGCGCTGCGGACAGCCGCCGGACAGGGCGCACACCACCGCGCCGTCGGCGCGCACCAGCATGCTGGCGCCGGCGTGGCGAAACGTGGAGCCGTGCGTGCGCGTGATCGTCGCCAGCGCCGCCGCCGGCGCGAACCCGGCGGCGGCGAGGTCGCGCACGGCGGCGTGCAGGCGCGCAAACTCGTGCGGAGAATTCATGGCGCGGACGTCGGCGTGACGGCGCATTCTCGCACGCCGCACGCCCGGTGCGGATGCCGGCGGCGTGTCGCCGCCCGCGCGGCGGCGAGTTCAGTGCGTCGGCGCGCGCCGGCGCGCGATCGTCGCCTCCATCGCCTGCAGCAGTTCGCGCAGTTCCTCGTCGTCCGGATTTCGTTCGAGCGCGGCCTGGACCAGGGCGAGATAGTGTTCGGCGTGCCGCGTCCAATGCAGTTCGTACGGCGTCTCGTTGCGTGGCATGATCGTCTCCCGGCTGGATGCGCGATCCAGCGTAGCCGGTGGCGCCACGGCGCTCGGTGGCGGCGTCGGCAGCGGCCCTGTGCGCCGCGTCGCAGTTCCGCACGGCGTTCGTGCAGGCCGCGTGAAAATCGCCCGCGCCGGAGCTTCGCTGCGGACCGGCGTGCAAGGAATCGCACGGTGGATGCGTCTCATGGACGGGACCGGAACGAATGGCCGCGACGTGTTGACTCGACGACTGCTCTTGGGGTGGCTGCTGATGGCGACGATGCTTGCGACGGCGGACGAGACCGCGCCCGCCGCGACCGAAACCCTGACCCTCGGCGGCGGCTGTTTCTGGTGCCTGGAGGCCGTGTTCACGGAGTTGAAGGGCGTGTTGCGCGTCGAGTCGGGCTACGCCGGCGGCCACGTGCCGAATCCGGGCTACGCCGAGGTCTCGAGCGGCACCACCGGCCATGCCGAGGTGGTCGAGATCACCTTCGATCCGCGCATCCTCCCGCGCGAGGTGCTGCTGGCCGTGTTCTTCGCCATCCACGATCCGACCACGCTCAACCGCCAGGGCAACGACGTCGGCACGCAGTACCGCTCGATCGCGTTCTATCGCAACGCCGAGCAGAAGGCGGCGATCGAGCGCGCGATCGCGGTGACCGCGGCGAGCGGCGAGTGGAACGGCCGCATCGTCACCGAAGTGGTGCCGTTCACCGCCTTCTACCGCGCCGAGGACTATCATCAGGAATACTTCAAGCTGCACGGCAGCCAGCCGTATTGCCAACTGGTCATCGCGCCGAAGGTGGCGAAGTTCCGCAAGCGCTTTCACGACTGGTTGAAGTAGCGCCACGTCGGCCGCCGCGCGCGGCTGCTACAATTCCGGGCCTCGTTCCGCTCCGGGAGGCCCGAATGATCTCCGCCAAGGAAGCCCTCGAACGTCTGCGTGCCGGCAACCGCCGCTTCGTCACCGGCGCGAGCCACGGCGACGCACAGGCGAACACCGCGCGCCGCCGTGAACTGGCCACCTCGCAGGCGCCGTTCGCGATCATCCTCGGTTGTTCCGATTCGCGCGTGCCGGCCGAGATCGTGTTCGATCAGGGGCTCGGCGATCTGTTCGTGATCCGGGTCGCCGGCAACATCGTCGCGCCGTCGCAGATCGGCAGCGTCGAATTCGCCGCCGAGCGCTTCGGCACGCGCCTGGTGGTGGTGCTCGGCCATTCCAACTGCGGCGCGATCCTGGCGACGCTCGAGGAGCTCGGCCGCCGCTCCGAGGAGCAATCGCGCCATCTGCGCTCGATCGTGGATCGGGTGCGGCCGTCGGTCGAATCGCTGCTCGTCACCGGCTTGCGGCACGATCCGGCGGCGCTGGTGCGCGAGGCGGTGCGCGCCAACATCCGCATGTCGGTGAACCAGTTGCGCCACAGCTCGGCGCTGCTCGAACAACTGATCCAGCACGACGGTCTGCGCGTGGTCGGCGCCGAGTATTCGCTGGAGACCGGCGAAGTCGAATTTCTCGACGCCGACGCGATCTGAGCGCGCGTGTCGACTGCGCGCGGCGGCCCTCTCAAGCCGGCGCGGACGGAAACAGCGACGCCGACGCCAGCACCTCGTCGGCGTCGCAGAAGTGGCTCAGGCCGACGCCGACCAGCCGGTAGCGTGTCTGCGCCGGCAGCGCCACCCGCGCGCGCAGCGACAGGGCGATGTCGGCGAGTTCGTGCGCCGAGCGGGGCGGCGCCGCCGGCGTGTGGCTGCGGGTCAGGATCCGGAAGTCCGCGGTCTTGAGCTTGAGCACGACGGTGCGGCCGACGCGTCCGCTGCGGCTCGCCGCGGCCCAGGTCTTCGCCGCCAGCGCGCGGATCATCGGCGCGGTGGCTTCGAGCGGCACGTCGTGCGCGAAGGTGTCTTCCGCCGAGAGCGAGCGCACCGGCTGCTCCGGCTCGACCGGGCGCTCGTCGATGCCGCGCGCGAGTTCGGCCAGGCGCCAGCCGTACCGGCCGAAGCGTTCGCCGAGGTCGGCCGGATCGCGTGCGCGCAGTTCCGCGCAGGTGCGGATGCCGAGTGCGGCGAGTTTCGCTTCCATCACCCGGCCCACGCCCGGAATCCTCGCCACCGGCAGCGGCGCGAGGAAGGCATCCACCTCGTGCGGGCGGATCACGGTCAGGCCGTCCGGCTTGCGCCAGTCCGAGGCGATCTTGGCCAGGAACTTGTTCGGCGCGACGCCAGCGGAGGCGGTGAGTCCGGTCTCATTGTATATTTCTTGCTTTATGGATTTTGCTACCGCGGTCGCCGAGCCGAGGCCGGATTTCGGCACGCTGACGTCGAGATAGGCCTCGTCCAGCGACAGCGGCTCGACCCGCTCGCTGTGGCGCGCGAGGATCGCGCGCACCTGCCGCGACACCGCGCGGTAGCGGGCGAAGTCGGGCGGCACGAACACCGCTTGCGGGCACAGCCGCGCGGCACGCAGCGCCGGCATCGCCGAGCGCACGCCGAAGCGGCGCGCCTCGTACGAGGCGGCGCACACCACCGAACGCGCGCCGCGCCAGGCGACCACCACCGGCCGGCCGCGCAGCGCGGGATCGTCGCGCTGTTCGACCGCGGCGTAGAACGCGTCCATGTCGATGTGCACGATCTTGCGCACGGCGGGGCGTGAGGGAGCGGCTCGGGCCGCGCGCCATTGTACGGCGGCCGCGTGCGCCGTAGCCGAATTCCTACAAGCCGGCGGCGCGTTTTGCCATCGCCGTCGCGGCGCGCCGCGGCGAGGATGCGCCAGGACCGATCCCCGGAGCGACCGCCATGGATTCCCGCCCGCCCGTCACACCGTACCGCACGCTGCGTCTGTACGAATGGCTGCTGTTGTTGCTGCTGCTCGGCCTGCTCGGCGGGGTGCGCGCGGCCGAAGTGTACAAGTGTACCGACCCCGCCGGTGGCGTCGCCTATCAGGACCGGCCCTGCGTCGCCACGGCGCACGCCGATACCGTGATGCTCGCACCGGCGCCGCCGGCCGCGCCTTCGCCGCGTTATGCGCTGGCGGAGTCGGCGTCCCGCGTGCGCGCCATGCGCGAGCGCCCGGCCACCGTGCGGCATGGCGGCGATCTCGCCTACGAGTGCCGCAGTACCGACGGCGCGCGCTTCTACCGCTTCGGTGGCTGTCCGCGTTCGCTCGCGGCGGAGACCGGCGCGGCCTCGCCGCGGCACGGCCGCAGCGGCGTCGGCGTGAGCGCGCGCACGGTGCCGCTCGCCTTCGCCTGCGCCGAGATGCATCGCGCCGGCGCGATCGGCCGCCGCGGTCACGAACACGACGAGGTCGTTTCGACCTACGAGCGCAATCTCGGCCACGATCCGTGCCGCTAGCACGGCTGGCATCGTGCCGGCCGAGCGGCTATCGTTGCGTTTGCCTCACTCGCGGGAAATGCAATGCCGCACGTTCGATCCCTGACCTTCGTCCTGCCGCTGGTGCTGCTCGGCGCCTGCTCGCGCGCGCCCGAAGCGCCGCCGCCGGATGCCGCGGCGGCCGCGCAAGCCGCGCGCGAAACGGCGGCGGCGAAACAGTTGGCGTTGTACGAGCAGATGCGCACCGGCGGCAGCGTCGAGCTCGCCGCGTCGCTCGGCGAGGAAATCCTCGCCCGCTATCCCGGTACTGCCGCGGCCGCGCAGGTGCAGCGCTCGATCGACGAGCTGCGCGCGAAGGCCGCCGCGCAAACCGAGGCGCGACGCCTCGCGCGGTTGTGGACCTATGCCGCGGCGGCGATGAGCGGCGGCACGCAGTACACCGCCGCGATCGACAGCAAGAGCCCGCCGGCGCCGTCGGCGCGGGCGCGGCTGGTGCTGCGCGAGCATCCGCAGTGGGGCAGCAGCGTGTATCTGCTGCTCGACCACGCCCGCTTCGACTGCGCCAAGGGCTGCGCCACGCTCGCCGTCGCGTTCGACGACGCGCCCGCCGAGCGCATGAAGGCGGTCGTGCCGCCGACCGGCGAACCGGCGTTGTTCATCGACGACGACCGTGGATTTCGCGCGCGTCTGATCAAGGCCCGGACGGTGACGATCGCCGCGCCGATCGCCGGCCGCGGTGTCCAGTCGCTGGTGTTCGAAGTCGCCGGCTTCGATGCCGGCAAGCTGCCCCATCGGTAGGGAATCTCCGAACAACCAGAGCAGCCGGCCTTGGCTCTTCCTGATTCGCGCTGA
>JAJPHA010000106.1 GCA_021325475.1 Rhodanobacteraceae bacterium
CGCTGAGCGGCACGACCACGCTCAACGCCAGCAACGGTGTCGCGACGTTCAGCGGCCTGTCGGTGGACAAGGTCGGGTCCGGCTATCAACTCAATGCGGCGTCTACCGGCCTCACCGGCACGGCGAGCAGCGCATTCGCGATCACGCCGGGTGCGCCGGCGCAACTGGTGTTCACGGCGCAGCCGCAGAACGGCACCGCCAACGTCAATCTCGGGGCGGTGCAGGTGGCGGTGCAGGATGCGGCCGGCAACGTGGTGACGAGCGACGCCAACACGGTGACGATGACCGTGGCCTCGGGTCCCGGCGGCTTCGACCCGAGCAGCACGACCACGGTCGCGTTCGCCAACGGTATCGCCACCTTCAGCAATCTGATCCTGAACACCGCCGGCAGTTACACGTTGCAGGCGAGCGATGCCGCCGATGCCGGCGGGCTCATCACGGTCAGCAATTCGTTCACCATCGCGCCGGGACAGCCCTCGAAGCTGATCTTCACCGCCCAGCCCGGCGACGTGACGCGCGGCAACGCGCTCGCGACGGTGACGGTGACCGAATACGACGCCGGCAACAACGTCATTCCGGACAACACCACCAGCGTCGATTTCGTCGTCGCCGCCTGTGGTGGTTCGGTCGATCTCGGCAGCGCGCCGATGAGCAATGGCGTGGCGACGCTCACCAGCACGCAGCGGTTCTACACCGTCGCCAACGGCCTCTCGATCACGGCGAACGACACCGCGGCCGGGCTCACCCAGATCAGCGCGCAATTCGGCGTGCTCGCCAACGCCGATCTGCTGTTCAGCGACGGCTTCGACGGCTGCCGGCCGTAGCACCTAGCTTCCGGCGGCACCCGCGGCGGCGTCGGTCTTCGCCGCTGGCGCCGCAGCGGCGATCGCCGCCAGGCGCGCCTCGCGCAGCGCGCGGCCGAGCTCGGGTCCGGCGAACCCCTGTTCGAGCAGCGGTTGCGCCGTCGGCTTGAGCGCCTCGTGGAACAGGGCCGTGAGATAGCGCGCCTGCGGGTAGTCGCTGTCGGCCTGACCGGCGCGGCCGCGTTTGTCGGCGGCGCAGGCGAGCAGGAACTGCGGCAGGCGGCGCGGCTGACGGAAGGCATCCAGACGTTCGAACAGTTCCAGGATCGTGTCGGGGCGAAGTTCCAGCGCCGTGTGCGCGAGCAGGTGCAGGCGGCAGACGAGTTCGGCCAGCGCGAGATACTCGCCCGGCACCCGCAGCCGTGCCGCGAGCGCGCGCAGCGGCGCGAGGCCGCGGATTTCGTGGCCGTGGTGGCGCGGCCATTCGGCCGGCGGGGTCAGCGCCTTGCCGAGATCGTGGGTGAGCGCGCACCAGCCGATCAGCGCATCGCCCGGCGCCAGCCGCGCAGCGGCGTCCAGCACCAGTTCGACGTGCACGCCGGTGTCGATTTCCGGGTGCCATTCGGGACGCTGCGGCACGCCGTAGAGCGCATCCACCTCCGGCATCAGCACCGCGAGCGCGCCGCAGGCGCGCAGGCTGCGCAGGAATGCGCTCGGCGTGCGTTCGGCGAGCGCCTTCTGAGTTTCGGCGAAGACGCGCTCCGGCACGAGGTGGTCCACTTCGCCGCTTTGTACCATTTGTCGCATCAGCGCCAGGGTCTCGTCGGCGATGCGGAAGCCGCGCGCGGCGTAGCGTGCGGCGAAGCGCGCCACCCGCAGCACGCGCACCGGATCCTCGGCGAACGCGGGCGAGACGTGGCGCAGCACGCCGTTGCGCAGATCCGCCGCGCCGCCGAACGGATCGATCAGCGCGCCGTGCTCGTCCTCGGCCATGGCGTTGATCGTCAGATCGCGCCGGCGCAGGTCGTCCTCCAGCGTCACCGTGGGATCGGTGTCGAACGTGAAGCCGTGATAGCCGCGGCCGCTCTTGCGCTCGGTGCGGGCGAGCGCGTACTCGGCGTGGGTCTCGGGATGCAGGAACACCGGGAAGTCGCGACCCACCGGCGTGAAGCCGAGGCGCAGCAGGTCCTCCGGCGTGGCGCCGACCACGACGTAGTCGCGATCCTTCACCGGCAGACCGAGCAGGCGGTCGCGCACGGCGCCGCCGACGAGATAGGTCTTCATGCGCCCATTATGCGCGAGCGCGCGGCACGCTGCCGATTTCACGCCGGCTGCATGTTCGGACCGCTAGCGTACCGCTGATCGCGCGTCGTACCATGCCGTGGCGCGCTCGCACCCGATCCGCAAGGGGACCGACACCATGAAACCGATCGTGCTCGCTGTACTGCTCGCCGGCCTCGCCGCCTGTTCCGCGCCCACCACCAAGCCCGCCGCGCCGCCGCCGAAGGACGCGCTGTACCGCGAGCTCGGCGGCAGCGACGGCATTCGGCGCGTGGTGGACGTGTTCTTCGCCCGCATCAACGGCGATGCGCGCATCAACACGCTGTTCCGCAACGTCGATCACGACGACTTGAAGCGCCTGGTCAACGAGCAGTTGTGCGAGGCCACCGGCGGCCCGTGCAAATACACCGGCCGCAGCATGGAGGAGGCGCACAGCGGCTTGAACCTGACCAACGCCGATTTCGACGCCTTCGTCGCCGATCTGGTCTCGGCGATGGACGAGGTGAAGGTGCCGAAGACGAGCCAGAAGAAGCTGCTCGCGCTGCTCGCGCCGATGCGGCCGCAGATCGTCGGCAAGTAGCCGCGCGCCGGGTCAGCGTTTCGCCGAACTCGAGACCGCGGCGGTTTCCACCGACGCCGGCGCCGGGCAGACCACCGCCTTGCGCGCGGCGTCGCCGGCGGGTTCGTAGGCCTGGCCGATGCGCGGCAGACGCGCGGCGAGCGGCTGCGCGGCGCCGGTCAGGCGCCAGTCGTAGATCACGCTGAAGGCGAGCACGCGCGCGACGTACTCGCGGGTCTCCTTGTACGGAATCGTCTCGATGAAGAAATCGGGTTCGAGCGCATCGCGCGCCTCGATCCAGCGGCCGAGCGGATCCTCGCCGGCATCGTAGGCGGCGGTGGCGAGCCACGGGCTGCCGTCGTGGCGCGTGGCGAGCGCGGCGAGATAGCGCGTGCCGAGGCGGATGTTGAGGTCCGGATCGAACAGGGCGGTCGGACTGGAAAAGGATACTTTTTCCACTTTTGCCAGTTGCCGCGCGGTGCCGGGCAAGAGCTGCATCAGGCCGTAGGCGTCGGCGCCGGAACGCGCGTCGGTGGTGAACGCGCTTTCCGCGCGGATGATCGCGTAGGCCCAGGCCGGGTCGATGCCGGCGGCGTGCGCGGCACGTTCGATCGCATCGCGTCGCGCCAGCGGAAAGCGCAGCGCGTACAGGTGTTGATCCTCGCCCTGGTTGAACGTGTACACGGCGCGGTCGTACCAGCCGAGTTCGCTGGCGCGCACCGCCGCGGCGCGGCGTTCGCGCGCATCCAGCTTGGCGAGGGCGAAATCCCATTCGCGGCGCGCCTCCGGCAGGCGGCCGAGGGCGAAGAACTCGAACGCGCGCGCCAGATCCGGCTGCCGGCGCACGACGGCCGTGGCGGCGGCGTCGAGGTCCGGATCGCGCGCGCAGATCGTGTAGGGCCGGTCCAGCCAGTCGGCGGCGAGGAAGCCGTGGAAATTTGCCTCGCGCGCGAGCGCGGCGAACAGCGGCGCGGCGTCGTTTTCGCGGTCGAGCTTGGTCAGCGTGCGCGCGCGCAGATAGCGCCAGCGCGCGTCGGTCTGCTGCGCCGGCGTCATGCGCTCGAGACCGGCGAGCGCGGCGCGCCAATCCTGCGCGGCCAGTGCCGCGCGCACGCGCCACTCGCGGCTGGCGTCGTCGTCGGCATCGTCCGGTAGATCGGCGAGGCGGGTCAACGCATCCGGCGCGTAGCTCGCCGCGCGCTGCACCGCGATCGCGCGCAGGATGCGGCCGCGCTGCTCCGCGTCCCAGGCGAAGTGCGTCGCCAGCGCGTTCCACTGCGCCTCGGCGGCGTCGCTGTCGCGCCGTGCGAGGCGCACGAAGGCGACGACCGCAGCGGCGCGCGCGTGCGGCGCGTCGGGCCAGCTCGCGGCCTGGTTCAAGGCCGCCGCCGGATCGCGGATTGCCAGGGCGGTGCGTTCGGCGGCGGCGCGATCGGCGCCGTCCAGCCAGCCGGCGAGCGTGGTCACGAGTTCGGCCTGCCCGGCCTGCGCCGCCGCGTCGATGCGCTGCCAGATCCGCGCGGCGGTGAGCTCCCCGGTCCGCCGTGCCCAGTCGACGACAGGATCGCAGGCCGCCGGCAGGGGTTTCGCGCTCCGCCACAGCGGCTCGACGTCGCGCGCGAAATCCGGCGGAGCGCCGAGCGCGAGGTGCGCGGCGAGGGCGGCGCAGCGCAGCTCGGTGCTGCGCTCGGTCCCGGTATACAAATCCACGAAGTCCTTCCAGTCCGCGCGCCGGGCGAGTTCGGCGAGGAACTCGCCGCGCAGCAGCTCGGCCGGCAGCGAATCCGGCCAACGCGCGAGGAAGGCGTCGACCTCGGCGCGCGTGAGCTCGCTCTTGCGCCGCTCCAGCGCGGCGAGCTCGAGATACGGAAACAGCGGATAGTGCTCGAGGCCGACGGCGAGTTTGCGCCATGCCCGGTCCGGGCCGTGCTGCGCCGCTTCCCAGACCAGCGGGAAGCGTTCGCGCGCCGCGGCGTGGTCGTCGCGCTCGGCGGCGGCGGTCGTCAGCACGAGTGCGGCGAAACCGCCGGCGAGGAGACGAAACGGCAAAGCCATGGTGCGCATCGCGGCCGGCATGGCCGCAAGTGTAGCCGAATGCGATGGCGGCAGGGCTAGGCGTGGCGCGCCAGGGCCATCGGCAGCCGCACGCGGGCGGCCAGCGGCAGGTGGTCGGATACCGCGTGCGGCAGCGTCCACAGCCGCTCGACGGCGAGGTCGGCGGAGACGAGGATGTGGTCGATCGCGCGACGCGGGCGCCAGCTCGGAAACGTCGCCGGCGCGGCATCGTGCGGCGGGCGCAGGGAGGTGTGGCGAAACAGCGGTCGCAGTTCACTGCTGTGCGCGGTGCAGTTGAGATCGCCCATCAGCACCACGTGCGGCCGCGCGGCGATCAGTTCGGCGAGAAAGCCGAGCTGGCGCTTGCGTGCCAGCGGACCGAGCGAGAGGTGGGCGATGATCACGATCAGGGCGCGCTCGCCGTCGCCGAAGCGCACCCACAGCGCGCCGCGGCCGGGAATGCGGCCGGGCAGCGGATAGTCGAGCACCTCGGCGGGCGCAAGGCGCGTGAGCAGGCCATTGCTGGACGCCACGAAGCGCGCCAGCTTGCGATTCGGCTGGTGGCTCCAGTACGGAAAGCCGGCGGCTTCGGCGAGGTATTGCGTCTGGTTGACGAAACCCGAACGCAGGCTGCCGGCGTCGGCTTCCTGCAATCCGACCAGATCGAAATCGGCGAGCAGCCGGGCGAAACGGTCGAGGTTGCTGCGCTTGGTCGACGTCGGCAGCACCTGCTCCCAGCTCTGTGTCACGTAGTCGCGGTAGCGGCGCACGCTGCCGCCGGCGAGGATGTTGCAGCTCAGGAGATTGAGCCGGCTGATCGACTCCGCGTCCGCGGCGGACGCGCCGGCGTGGGATCGGGCCGTGGCGGACATGCCGGCCAGCCTAAGCCGCGCTCGCGCACGCCGCAAGCGCGCGCCGGAGCTCAGCCGCTCGCCGACGCGAGTTCGGCCAGCGCCGCGCGTGCCTCGGCCTTAAGCGCGCGATAGGAACGTTCCCACTGGCCTGCGCGCGGCGTGGAATGCACGATGCGGCCGAGCACGCCGATGGCGGTCCGCACGCGCTCGCGCGCCTGCGCGAGTTCCGCGAGCAGGCGTTCGTGTTCGTCCTTGCCGACCAGCAGGATCTTGCGGTCGCGGCAGACCCCGATGCAGGTTTGCGGCGCCTCGATCCGGCCGCAGCCGATGCATTGCCATGCCTGGATATAGTCTGCCATTGCCCGCTCCCGCGCGATCGCCCGCCGCAGGCCATTATGCGCCGGGCGTCGGCCGGCGGCGTGGTCGCCGGCGCGGCCGCGGCACTAGACCGAGGCGGTCGGGCGCGACCGGCGGAATCCGCGTTCGCGCTGGAATTCCTCTTCGTAGAGCTGCTTGGCCGGCTTGAGCAGATCGCTGCGGCTGACGAATCCGATCAGCCGCAGCGTCTCGCGGGCGTCGACCACGGCGAGACAGGCCAGATCGAACGCCGCCATGCGCGAGGCGACCGCACGGCAGGTCTCGTGCGCCAGCGCGACCGGCGGCGTGGCGCGCGGCAGGAGTTCGCCGATCGCGCGGTCGTCCGCGTCGGCGAGGCTGCGCAGCACGTTGCGATCGACCACGCCGAGCAGGCGCCCCTCCGCCACCACCGGATAGGCGCGGTGCGCCTGGCTCGCGCCGAAGTAGCGCGCGCGCACCTCGCCGAGGGCAAGCTCGCCCGGGATCGCGATCACGTCGCGGCTCATCACCTCGTCGATGAAATGCCGTTCCAGTGGATCGAGCCCGTATTCGCGATAGACGTGCCGGCCGCGCCGCGCGATCTTCTCGGTCAGGATCGAGCGCGGCATCACGACGACGGTGAAACCATACGCCACCGCGCTCGCGAGCAGCGTCGGCAGCAGCGCGTTGGCGTCGTGCGTCAGGCCGAAGGCGAAGACCACCGCGGTCAGCGGCGCGCGCATCGTGCCGCCGAGGGTCGCGGCCATGCACACGAGCGCCCACAGCTTCACTTCGCCGCCCGGCAGCCACGGCCCCAGTGCGCAGCCGAGGCCCGCGCCGATCATCAGCAGCGGCGCGAGCACGCCGCCGGAAGTGCCGGAGCCGAGGGCGACGACCCAGACGATCGCCTTGACCACGAGCAGCGTCGCCACGATGGCGAGCGGCAGATGATTGCCGAGCAGGTCGGCGATGACGTCGTAGCCGACGCCGAGCACGCGCGGCTCGATGAGACCGCCGAGGCCGACGACGAGACCGCCGAGCGCGGGCCAGGTCATCCAGTGCAGCGGCAGGCGCGCGAAGGCGTCCTCGACGCGATACAGCAGGCCGGTCATGGCGCTGGCGAGCAGGCCCGAGGCGAGACCGGCCGCCACGCACGACACCGCCGCGAGCGGCGCCGGCGCGCCGGTCGCGAGCGGAAACAACGGACCGGCGTCTGCCCAGGCGGGGCGCAGGAAGCCGGCCACCGCACAGGCGATCGCCACCGGCAGCAGGCTGCGCGGACGCAGTTCGAACAGCAGCAACTCGACCGCGAGCAGCACCGCGGCGAGCGGCGTGCCGAACACCGCGGTCATGCCGGCGCAGGCGCCGGCGACCAGCAAGGCCTTGCGCTCGGCGGAGGACAGGTGAAATGCCTGTGCCAGCAGCGAGGCGGCCGCGCCGCCGGTCATGATGATCGGACCCTCGGCGCCGAACGGGCCGCCGCTGCCGATCACGATCCCGGACGACAGCGGCTTCAGCACCGCAACCTTCGGCGACATCCGGCTCTTGCCAAACAGGATGGCCTCGAGCGCCTCCGGGATGCCGTGACCGCGGATCTTCTCGCTGCCGTAGCGCGCCAGCAGACCGACGATCGCGCCGCCGAGCGCCGGCACCACGATCACCCAGACGCCGAGCCGATGGTCCGCCGGCGAGCGCGACGCCAGCGACAAGGTGTGGAAGAAGAACAGGTTGGTGAAGAACCGAATCGCGGCGAGCAGCAGCATCGCGCCCAGCGTGCTGATCGCGCCGATCAGAAGCGCCAGCAGCGACAGCGGCAGCAACCGTTCCTTGCCGGCGAAATCGCGCTTGTGCATGGCGGTTCCCGTGCGACCGGCGGCCATCAGCGCGCCGCAGTCGCCGCCCGCAGGACCGCGCCGAGCCGATGGAGCTCATCGCGGTGCTGCGCGGCGACGCGCGCGACCAGGCGCCGGCCGCGCGCGGTCAGGTGGATCTCGACGCGCCGGCGGTCGCGGGCGTGGCGCCGTTTGCGCACCAGCCGATTGCGCACGCAGCGCTGGACCAGCGCCACCGCCGCCTGGTGGCTCGCGTTCAGGCACGCGGCGAGTTCGCCGACCGCGGCCCAGTCGCGCCCGGGGAAACCGCGCAGGTGCAGCAGCAACTGGTATTGCAACGGCTGCAGGCCGGCCGCGCGCGCCGCCGCCGCGCTGAAGCGCAGGAATTGCGCGAGCTGCGAGCGGAATTCCGACAACGCGACGTAGCGGGTCTTGGCGAGCATCGGGGCGAGCGGGCGGCGGGCGGCGAAATATACAACGCCGTGTCATATCGCAGCAATGCGCACCGCCACGGCGCGGCCGCGCCGTGGCGACGAGGAAACGGGGCAGGGGTTACTTCTTCTTGACCGGCTTCGCCGCGGGCGCGTGTTTGGCGGCCAGTTCCTGCTGCACCAGCGCCAGCGCGATCGGCACCATCTCGGCGAAGCCGATGCCGCGCTCGCTGTTGGCGGTGACGCGGTACTTGCCGTCGATGATCAGCGTGGGGGTGGCGTCGACCTGGTAGTCGCGCACCAGCTGGTTGCCCTGCGCGAGCTCCCCGTCGATCACGAACGAGGTGGCGGTGGAGATGAAACTCGCCGGGTTCGCGCCGTGGTTGGCGTAGAACAGATTGGCGAGATCCTCGAGCGTGCGCAGCGGCTGGTGATCGCGGTGGATGGCGTCGAACAGCGCCTGATGGGTCTTGTCGAGCAGGCCGAGCGACTTGGCGGTGTAGAACGCGCGCGCGAACGGCTCCCAGCCGGGCTGGAACACTGCCGGCAGCAACTGGAACTCGGCGCCCTTCGGCAGCTTGGCCTTCAGTTCCTCGGCATACGGCTGGAAGTGCGCGCAATGCGGACAGGCGTAGGAGAACACCTCGGTGACGATCACCTTGTCGCCCGCGGTCGGTTGCGGCGGCTCGATCAGCAGATAGTCGCGGCCGGCCACCGGCGCGTGCTGGGCCGCATCCTCCCCGGCGACCGCGGCGGAAACGGCGAGCAGGCCGGCGAGCAGGGACGAGAGGTACTTGCGCATCGGGTGGTCTCCTCGACGGGTGGGGCGATCGCGTGGGACCGCGGCGCGCGCGGATCGGTTCCGCTCACTTGCCGCCGGTTTCCCTGCGGATCAGGTACAGCACCAGTTGTTGCAGCTTGCTCCAGTCGCCGGCCGACTGCGCGGTGAGCCGGTACTTGCCGTTGACGATCAGCGTCGGCGTGCTCTCGACGCCGGTCGCCTTGATGTAGGCGTCGGCCTGCTTCATGCGCGTGTTGATCGTGAAGGAATTCGCGGTGGCGAGGAACTGCTCGGCGGTCACGCCGAATTTGGCGTAGAACCGCGCCGCGTCCTCGATCGTCGGTAGCGGTTGCTTGAGGCGATTGGTGGTCTTGTCGAAGATTGCGAGCTCGCCGCTCTTCCACACCGCGTCGAACATCGCGTCGTGGGTTTTGTCGGCGATGCCGAGCGCCTTGGCCGCGAGGTAGGCGCGCTGGAACATCGGCCAGTCCTCGGCCGGGTTGAACGAGGCCGGGACGAAGTTCAGCGTCGCATTCGCCGGCAGTTGCTTGCGCAGCGCGTCGATCTGCGGATAGGCCGTGTTGCAGGCCGGACAGCCGTAGGAGAACACCTCCGTCACCTCGATCTTGTCGCCGCTCGCGGTCGGCTGCGGCGGATCGATGAGGAAGTAGTGCTTGCCGGCCTCCCACGGTTCGGCCTGGGCGAACGCGGCGGGCATCGAGCCGGCGCCGAGCAGCGCGGCGGCGGCGAACGCGAGACGACGAATCGTGCGCATGGCGGGCCTCGGCGGACGGGATTCGCTCACTTCGCCGCGGTGCGCGACTCGGCCCCGGCGTTGTGCAGGCCTTCGATGTAGGAGGCGAGCGCGGCGATGTCGGCATCGCTCATGCCCTTGACCACGCTCGGCATGATCCGGGCGCGGTCGTCGTCGCCCCAGGTCTTGCCGTCGCGCCAGTCCTTGAGCTTCTGCGCCACGTAATCGGCGTACTGGCCGGCCAGTGCGGGATACCCCGCGCCCGGATTGCCGCGACCGTCCGGACCGTGGCAGGCCATGCAGGCGGGCACCTGCGCGTCCTTGTCGCCGCCGCGGTATAGCGCCTCGCCGCGCGCGACCAGCTTGGCGTCGGCCACGCCGGGCAGCGCGGTCTTGCCGGCGAAGTAGGCGCCGAGATCGCGCATGTCCTGCGGCGACAGCGTGGCGACGAAGCCGAGCATCACCGGATTCTGCCGCTTCTGGCTCTTGAACAGGCCGAGCTGGCGGGCGATGTAGCTCTCGTGCTGGCCGGCGAGCTTGGGGTACTGCGACGACGGCGCATTGCCGTCGAGACCGTGGCAGGCGGCGCACACCGCGGACTTGGCCTGGCCGGTCTGCGCATCGCCGGGCTTGAGCGCGCCGGCGGGCGCGGCGGCGGGCGCGGCGGCGGGCGCTTCGGGCGCCGGGGTCTGCGCTGCGATCGGGCCGGCGCCGAGCAGCGCGGCCAGGGCCATCACGAGCCGAAAACTCATACACTTCACTCCGGGATTCGCCGCGGCCGGACGACGGCACGGCACAAGGGCGTCAATTATTCCAGCGGCTTCCGATACGGTCAAACCCGCATGCCGTCGCATTCCTTCCGTTCGGCGCGTTTCCTGACGAGCGCGGCCACTCCGGCGCAACTGCCGCCCGACCGCGGCGCCGAAGTGGCGTTCGCCGGGCGTTCCAACGCCGGCAAGTCGAGCGCGCTCAATGCCCTCTGCGGCCAGCGCGGCCTGGCGCGCACCTCGCGCACGCCCGGGCGCACACAGTTGCTCAACGTGTTCGCGCTCGACGCCGAACGGCGCCTGGTCGATCTGCCGGGCTACGGCTACGCCAAGGTGCCGGAGGCGATGCGCGCGCAGTGGCGGCGGAGCATCGACGCCTATCTGCGCGAGCGGCAGTCGCTCAACGGCGTGGTGCTGATCATGGACAGCCGCCATCCGCTGACCGAATTCGATCGGCAGATGCTCGACTTCTGCCGCGCCCGGCCGCTCGCCGTGCAGGTGCTGCTGACCAAGGCCGACAAGCTCGGTCGCGGCGAGGCCACGCGCACCCTCGCCCGGGTGCGCGCCGAGTGCGCCGCGCAAGGCTGGCCGGCCGGTGTGCAATTGTTTTCGGCGGTCGCCGGCACCGGCCTCGACGAGGCGCGCACTGCGCTGGCGGCGTTGCTCGGTCTTTAGCTTTGCCGCCGCGCCCCCATCTTGGCATTTTCCTCCGCAAGGCTCGCCCATGTCCGGACCCAGCGCCGTCACGGAAACGCCGATCGAGACCCGCGCCCAGCTCGTCGAATTCCTTGCTTCCGGCGCGCGGCCGCCGGAACGCTGGAAGGTCGGCACCGAGCACGAGAAGTTCGGCTTCCGCCTGGACGATCTGCGCCCGCCGACCTACGAAGGCGAACGCGGCATCGGCGCGCTGCTCGCCGGCCTCGTCCGGTTCGGCTGGACGCCGGTGCGCGAGGACGGCAATTTGATCGCGCTCCGCCGCGGCGACGCCTCGATTTCGCTCGAGCCTGCCGGACAACTGGAACTTTCCGGCGCTCAGCTCGACACCATCCACGACACCTGCTGCGAGGTGATGTGTCACCTGAAGGAGGTGCGCGCGGTCGCCGATGAATTGGGCGTCGGCTTCCTCGGCATGGGCTTCCAGCCGAAGTGGCGGCGCGAGGACATGCCATGGATGCCGAAGGGCCGCTACGCGATCATGCGCCGCTACATGCCGCTGCGCGGCAATCTGGGCCTCGACATGATGACCCGCACCTGCACGGTGCAGGTCAATCTCGACTTCGCCTCCGAGGCCGACATGGTGAAGAAATTCCGCGTCGCGCTGGCGCTGCAGCCCATCGCCACCGCGCTGTTCGCGGACTCGCCGTTCACCGATGGCCGGCCGAACGGGTATCTCTCCTACCGCTCGCACGTCTGGACCGACACCGATCCGGATCGCACCGGCATGCTCGATTTCGTGTTCGAGGACGGCTTCGGCTTCGAGCGCTACGTCGATTACCTGCTCGACGTGCCGATGTACTTCAGCTACCGCGATGGCCACTACGTCGATCTCGCCGGGCGCTCGTTCCGCGAGTTCCTCGCCGGCCGCCTGCCGGAGCTGCCCGGCGCGCGGCCGACGCTCAAGGACTGGGCCGATCACGCCACCACCGCGTTCCCCGAGGTGCGGCTGAAGAACTATCTCGAGATGCGCGGCGCCGACGGCGGGCCGTGGAACCGGCTGTGCGCGCTGCCGGCGTTCTGGGTCGGGCTGCTGTACGACGCGACCGCGCTCGATGCGGCGTGGGATCTGGTCAAGGATTTCTCGATGGCGGAACGCCACGCGCTGCGCGACGGCGTGCCGCGGCACGCGCTCAAGCTGCCGTTCCGCGGCGCGACCGTGCGCGAGCTCGCGCTCGAGGCGCTCAAGATCGCCGGTCACGGCCTCGCCCGCCGCCACCGGCTCAACGCGCACGGCGCGAGCGAGGCGGTCTTCCTCGAACCGCTGATCGAATTCGCCGAGGCCGATCAGACCCCGGCCGAGCGCAAGCTGGAGCTATTCCGCACCGAGTGGAACGGCAGCGTTGATCCGGTGTTCCGCGAGTTTGCCTATTGAGGCGCCTCAGCGTTGCAGCAGGCGCATCTGACGGATGCGTGTCGCCGCGCGCCGGTCCAGCGTCACGGTCGTCTCGCAGCCGGCGGCTTGATGGATTCGCGCCAGCAGGGCGTCCGCGAAATCCGCGCCGCTGCGGTAGTCGTCCAACGCCTGCCAGATCTCCGCCGGGGATTCGAAGCGCAGCCGGTCCACTTCCAGCAGCCGCTGCAGGGTCGCCGCGATTTCGGCGCGCGGGTAGCCGTAGCCTGCGTCCAGTACCCAGAACAGCTCGCACAGCACGATGTTGCCGATGAAGCCCGGTCGCTCGCTGCTGAGCGTGCGCTCGAGGAACTGCGCGGCCAAGGCGGCCTGGCGCGCGTCGTCGGCCACGAGGTAGCGCACCAGCACGTTCGTATCGATGCCGATCATTCCGATCGCGCCCGGCGGCGCAGCGCACGATCCATGTCCTGAAGGGAAAGCGCGCGCCGTGGTTTGGGCAGGAAACCCTTGAGATCGGTGATCCGGCGTGTGGCAGGGCGCAGGATCACGCTGCCCTCGCCGAGGATGAACTCCAGCCGATCGCCGGGCTGCAGGCCGAGGTGCTCACGCACGTCCTTCGGGATCGTGGTCTGCCCCTTGCTGGTCAAGGTGGCCGTGCTCATGCAGCCTCCTTACTAATTGATTGTTTCCTTACTTTACCACAATTCGAAACGAGACCTCGCCGGCGCAAAGAACGACGGGCCGGCATCGCTGCCGGCCCGTGGAATTCCCGTTGTCGCTGGCGGTTCACCCGCCACAAGAGCAGAGCTTCCGCTCGGCTGTTGTTCGTGTGGTTTGTCTTGATGAGCGAAGCTTCCACTCCACCTGCGGTGGAGCGGGTAACTTTCGACAGCCAGAGCTTCCGCTGTCCTTCGAACAGCGGCTTACTTCTTTGCTGCCCAGAGCAGAGCTTCCGCTCGGCCGCAGGCCGAGCGGGTCACTTCTTTGCTGGTGCAAAGAAGTAACCAAGAAACACCTCGAAAGCAGAGCATCCCTCGGAGGACCTGCACGAAGTTCTGCCAGCGGATGAATGTTCCAGTACAACTCGGTCAGTCCAACCAGCGGCGTCGTTCGCTTCGCATGCAGGTCTCTTGTCTCCAACGAAGCGAACGACGTATCGGCCTGCGACGGACGAGTCGTATACGGAGTCCTCATCCGCTCGCGAAATTCTCGTGCCGCTCCTCCCGTGGGATGCTTTGCTCTGACTCCCGCCAGCGGGAGAGGCGGCAGACTGAATTTCAGCGCAAATCCGGATCGCTTATGCGATTGATTCACGCGCGTGACTTCCGTGTCGCTCCTTCACAGGGTGTTTTTCAACACCCTGTCAGCGCTTCTGCTTCGCCGGCGCCTCGGCCTTCAAGCCGCGATGCACCAGCATCGGCTCGATGCTCGGATCGCGACCGCGCCAGTCGCGGTACAGCTTGGCGAGTTCGACGCTGTTGCCGCGCGACAGCACCATCGCGCGGAAGCGGTCGCCGTTGGCGCGGGTGAGCCCGCCGTGTTCGCCGAACCAGGCGAAGGCGTCGTCGGCGAGCATCTGCGTCCACAGGTAGGCGTAGTAGCCGGCGGCGTAGCCGTTGCCCCAGATGTGCAGGAAGTAGCTCGAGCGGTAGCGCGGCGGCACGTAGGGCAGGTCGGTCTTGTCGTGCTTGAGCGCCGCGGCCTCGAACGCGTCGGTGTCCGGCTTCGGTTGTCCGGCGCTGAGCGAGTGCCAGTCCATGTCGAGCAACGCGGCGGCGACGAGCTCGGTCATGTCGTAGCCCTTGTTGAACGTGGCGGCGCGCTGGATCTTGGCGACCAGCGCCGCGGGCATCGGCGCACCGGTCTGATAGTGCTTGGCGTAGTTGGCGAACACCGTGGGATCGAACGCCCAGTGTTCGTTGAACTGCGACGGAAACTCGACGAAATCGCGCGCCGTCGCCGTGCCGGACAGGGTGGGATAGGTCTGGTCGGCGAACAGGCCGTGCAGGGCGTGGCCGAACTCGTGGAACATGGTGATCACGTCGTCGGTCGACAGCAGCGCCGGCTGGCCGGGCGCGGGCTTGGTGAAATTGGCGACGTTGTAGACCACCGGCCTGGTGCCGAGCAGCTTCGACTGGCCGACGAAATTGTCCATCCAGGCGCCGCCGTTCTTGTTGTCGCGCTTGAAGTAGTCGCAGTAGAACAGCGCGAGCGAGGTGCCGTCCCGGTCGAACACCTCGAACACGCGCACGTCGGGCTGGTACACCGGCAGGTCGGTGCGCGGCTTGAAGGTCAGGCCGTACAGCAGGTGGGCGGCGTAGAACACGCCGTTGTTGAGCACGTTGTCGAGTTCGAAGTATGGCTTGACCTCGTTCTCGTCGAGATCGAACTTGGCCTTGCGCACCTTCTCGGCGTAGCGGTTCCAGTCCCAGGCGGCGAGCCGGAAGCCGCCGTGCTCGCGGTCGATCGTCGCCTGGATGTCGCGCGCCTCGGCGCGCGCACGCGCGGTCGCGGCGGGCACGAGATTGCGCAGGAACCGGTACGCCGTCGCCGGCGTCTTGGCCATCTGGTCCTGCAGATTCCACGACGCATAGTCGCGGAAGCCGAGCAGTTTGGCCTTCTCGGCGCGGATCTCGGCGATGCGCTCGAGCGTGGCGCGGGTGTCGTTCGCGTCGCCCTTCTCGGCGCGCGTCCACGACGCCTTGAACAGCGCCTCGCGGGTGGCGCGATCGGCCAGATCCGCGAGCAGCGGCTGCTGCGTGGTGTTCTGCAACGTCAGCACCCATTTGCCCTCGAGCTTGCGTTCCTTGGCGGCTTCGGCGGCCGCGGCGAGATCGGCTTCCGACAGACCGGCGAGCTTGGCCTTGTCGTCGACGACCAGCGCGCCGTCCTTGGCCGCGGCCAGGAGTTTGTTGACGAACGCGGCGCTCAGCGCCGATTCCTCCTGGTTGAGCTGCTTGAGCCTGGCCTTGTCGGCGGGTGCGAGCCTGGCACCGGCGCGCACGAAATTGGCGTGCACCACCTCGACCAGGCGCAGCGACTCGGCATCGAGCCCGAGCGCGGCGCGCTGGCGGTGGACCGCATCGATGCGCGCGAACAGCTTGTCGTTGAGCACGATCGCGTCCTGGTGCGCGGCGAGCTTGGGCGCGATCTCCTCCTGCAGCTTCTGCAAGGTCGGATTGGTGTTCGCGCCGGCGATGCCGTTGAAGATCAAGCTGACCCGGGTGAGCAGTGCGCCGCTCTTCTCCAGCGCCAGGTAGGTGTTCTCGAACGTCGGCGGCGCCGGATCGTCGGCGATCCGCTCGACCTCGGCCAGGTGCTGGCGCATGCCCTCCTCGAATGCCGGCGCGTAGTCGGCATCGGTGATCCGGTCGAACGGCGGCGCCTGGAACGGCAGCGGGCTGGGCTGGAGCAGCGGATTGACCCGTGCCGCGGGCGTCGGCGCGGCGGCCGTGGGGGCGGTCTTGGGTGCGGGTTGGGTGCAGGCGGCGAGGACGGCGGTCATGGCGATCGGCAGGAGACGGATTCGGAACATCGGCAGGCTCCGCAGAGTGGAAATGTGGAAAATGCGGCGATGCGGCGCGCTACGCCGCGGCGACGTCGTGCAGGCGCCAGTGCGAGCCGACCAGGAGGCCGAGCCGGTGCTTGAGCACGGCGTGTGGCAGGCTGGTGGTGACGACGATGTCGGTGTGCAGGTCCTTCTGGGCGGCGCTCACGGTCGCCGCGGCGTCGCTCGCGCCGAGCGCCGGGTCCACCGCGTCCGGATCCGGCTGCAGCGCGCGCCAGCGCTCCCACAGCGACGGCTCGCGCAGCGCGGCCTGCAATTGCGCGGCGAAGCTGTCCGGCGAATTGCCCCGGTAGGACAACTCGTCGATCTGGCCGCGCGCCTGGGCAAGATTCTCGATGCTGAGGAAATAGCGTTGCCTCGACATGATGACCGGCTCCGTCCGATTGCAGCGGGCCAGTGTAGCAGAAGGTGCGTGCGGCCATGACTTCCGACGCTGCCGGGGCCGCGCGTGGCGCAGTAGAATGCGTCGCCCGCCTTGCGAGACCCTTCCATGCCCTCCCGGTCGCTTCGCTTCGCCGCGCTGCTCGCGCTCGTCGGCGCCGCTCCGCTCGTCGCCGCGCAATCGCGCCTGCTGCGCTTCCCCGACATCTGCAACGATCGCATCGTCTTCACCTACGCCGGCGACCTGTGGAGCGTCGCCGCGCAGGGCGGCACCGCGGTGCGTCTGACCGCCGGTCCGGGCCTGCAGCAATCCGCGAAGTTCTCGCCGGACTGCCGTGAGCTCGCCTTCACCGGCGAATACTCCGGCGAAGACCAGGTCTACGTCATGCCGGCGGCGGGCGGCGAGCCGACCCAGCTCACGTTCTATCCCGCGCTCGGGCCGCTGCCGCAGCGCTGGGGCTTCGACCACCAGGTCTACGGCTGGACGCCGGACGGGCGCCGCATCCTGTTCCGTTCCTACATGGACGGCTTCGCGCTCGCCCAGCCGCGCCTGTTCACGGTGGCGAAGGACGGCGGCCTGCCCGAACCGCTGCCGATGCCGGTGTCCGGCGTCGGCGCGTTCTCGCCCGACGGCAAGCAACTGGTCTATTCGCCGCTGTTCCGCGATTTCCGCACCTGGAACCGCTACCAGGGCGGCTGGGCGCAGGATTTGTACATTTTCGATCTCGCCACGCAGCAGGGCCGCAACATCACCAATCACCCGCGCACCGATCGCGATCCGATCTGGATCGGCGACGCGATCTACTTCGTCTCCGATCGCGACGACGTGCTGAATCTCTACCGCTACGACCTCGCCAGCGGCGCCACCGTGCAGTTGACCCGGCACCGCGACTTCGACGTGCGCTGGGCCAGCGGCGACCGTGCCGGCCACATCGTCTACGAGTTCGGCGGCGCGCTGCGCGTGTACGACGCCAACACGAATCAGGACCGCGCCGTGCCGATCGTCGTGCCGACCGACGCCGCGCGCACGCGCAGCGAGACGATCGCGGTCGCCGACCGGATCGAACAGTTCGGCTTGAGCCCGCACGGCGAGCGCGCGTTCTTCGTCGCCCGCGGCGACCTGTTCAGCGTACCGGTCGAGCACGGCATCACCCGCAATCTGACCCAGACCCCCGGCGCGCACGAGCGCGAGGCGGCGTGGTCGCCGAACGGTCGGCGCATCGCCTACGTTTCCGACGCGAGCGGCGAGGAGGCGATCTGGTCGCGCGACGCCGATGGCGGCGATCGGCCGATCGAGCTCACCCACCAGGGCTACGGCCGGCTGTACGCACCGCGCTGGTCGCCGGACGGCAAGCGCATGGCGTTCAGCGACAGCGCCAACCGCATCCACGTGATCGATCTCGCCAGCGGCCGGGTGCGCGAGATCGCGCGCGATCCGTTCGCGCTCGATCGCGATTACGTGTGGTCGCCGAAGGGCGGCTATCTCGCCTACACGCTCAACGAGGACAACGGCCAGCCGTCGGTGTTCGTCTGGTCCGCGGCCGACGGCAGGAGCGTGCGCGTGACCGATCCGTTGTTCGCCGAATCAACGCCGGCGTTCTCGCCCGACGGCAAGTTCCTCTATTTCCTCGGCGCGCGCGAATGGGCGCCGCAGTTGAGCGCGGTGGAATGGAACTTCGCCGCCAACCGCACCACCGGCATCTACGCGCTCACGCTGCGCAAGAACGGGCCGAGTCCGTTTCCGGTGCAGAACGACGAGCCGAAGGCCGGCAAGGACGACGACGAGGGCAAGGACGAGGCGGCGGAGAAGAAGAAGGCGCGGAAGGACGCATCGGCGAGCGCGCCGGAGACGATCGACTTCGACGGTCTCGCCGCGCGCCTGACGCGGGCGCCGATCGAGGCCGACAACATCCAGGCGCTGGCGGTGACGGACAAGCATCTGGTCTACGCCGTCGGCGACGGCCCGTACTACGGCCGTGACGGCCGCTTCAAGCCGCAGATCCACGTGTTCAACGTCAAGACCCGCAAGGACAAGGTACTGGTGGAAAATGTGGAGAATGCGGCATTGTCGGACGACGGCGAGAAGCTGCTGGTGCAGAGCGGCGGCGCCTACAAGGTCTACGAGGTCGACGGCGACGGCAAGGACGCCAAGACCGTCGCCACCGCCGGGCTGGTGCTCACGCGCGAGCCGCGTGCCGAGTTCGCCGAGATCTTCCGCGAGGTGTGGCGCCGCTACCGCGACTACTTCTACGCGGCGAACATGAACGGCTACGACTGGCAGGCGCTGCGCGCGAAGTACGAGAGCGAACTGCCCTACGTCGGCGATCGTTCCGATCTCAACTACCTGCTCGGCCAGATGGTCGGCGAACTCGAGAGCTCGCACGCCTATGTCAGCGGCGGCGACCTCAAGCTACCGAAGAAGCCGAACGTGGCCCTGCTCGGTGCACGCTTCGCGCTGGACGCGGCGGCCGGACGCTATCGCATCCAGCGCATCCTGTCGGGCGCGAACGACGAAGAGCGCTACCGCTCGCCGCTGACCGAGGTCGGCATCGACGTGCACGTCGGCGACTACCTGCTCGCGATCGATGGGCGCGAACTGACCGCGCGCGACAATCCGTACCGTCTGCTGCAGACCGCGCCGGGCCAGCCGGTGGAGCTCAAGGTCGGCGCCCGCGCCGACGGCCAGGGTGCGCGCACGGTGCTGGTCCGGCCGATCGCCAGCGAACAGAACCTCAAGTACCACGCCTGGGTCGAGCGCAACCGCCGCTACGTCGACGAGCGTTCCGGCGGGAAAATTGGATATGTATACATTCCCGACATGGGCGGCGACGGCATCCGCGAGTTCATCAAGTGGTTCTACCCGCAGCTCCGCAAGCCGGGGCTGATCGTGGACGTGCGCGACAACGGCGGCGGCAACGTCTCGGCGATGATCATCGAGCGCCTCGCGCGCCGGCTGCTCGGCGTCACCTTCGCGCGCAACGCCACCGCCACCGGCACCTATCCGCAGCAGGCGTTCTTCGGTCACCTCGCGGCGCTGATCAACGAGACCACCGCCTCCGACGGCGACATCTTCGCCTACATGTTCCGCGAGGCGAAGCTCGGGCCGACCATCGGCAAGCGCACCTGGGGCGGCGTGGTCGGCATCAGCGACTACGGCCCGCTGCTCGACGGCGGCCAGGTCTCGGTGCCCGAGTTCGTCGCCGTCGCCGACCGCAACGGCAACTACCGCGTCGAGGGCGAAGGCGTGGCGCCGGACATCGAGGTCGACAACGACGTCTTCGCCACGATCCAGGGCAAGGATCCGCAGCTCGACCGCGCCATCGCCGAGCTGCAGAAGAAGATCGCCGAGGATCCGCCGCGGCTGCCGACGCGTCAGGCCGATCCGGTCAAGGCGCCGGCGGACATGCGCGCGGCGGCGTCGCCGAGATAGCCGGCCAGCGCGCGCGGCTCGGGCGCGCTGGCGTGCGGCAGCACGCCGAGACACGGCGCCGGCAGGCGCTCGCGCAGGGTGGCGAGGTTCTCCTCGACGCGCGCCATCGCCGGATCGATGCGGTTGCCGATCCAGCCGACGAGTTGCAGGCCGTCGGCGACGATCGCGCGCGCCGACAGCAGCGCGTGATTGAGGCAGCCGAGCCGCAGGCCGACGACCAGCAGCACCGGCAGGCCGAGCGCGCGCACGAGATCGGCCTGCATGTGCGTCGCCGACAGCGGCACGGCCCAGCCGCCCACACCTTCCACGACCATGCAATTGGCGTTTGCGGACAAGGCGGTGAATCCGGCCAGGATCGGCTCGAGGCGGAGCTCGACGCCGGCCTCGCGCGCGGCGAGGTGTGGCGCGATCGGTTCCGGCAGGGCGTAGGGATTGACGAGCTCGTAAGCCGGCGCGCCGGCACTGTGCGCGCGCAACAGCTCGGCGTCGGCGTTGCGCCAGCCCGCCGGCGTGCGCTCGCAGCCGCTCGCCACCGGCTTCATGCCGACCGCGCGCACGCCGCGCGCATCGAGCGCGGCGAGCAGCGTGGCCGACACCAGCGATTTGCCGATGCCGGTGTCGGTTCCGGTCACGAACACGTGCGGGCTCATGCGCCGGACCGCCATCGTGCCGGCCGGCGGATGTACCAGGCGTGTGTCGAGATTCGATGCTGTCATCGGAAATCGGATGGGGGAATCCGGCGCAGCATACGCACGCCGCCGCGCCGGCGCAAAACCACGCCGCGGAGCGCGGCAGCGGCTACAATGCCGGTTCGATCCGGAGGAACGCGCCGATGTTCGCCGCCGCTTCACTCACGTCCGCCAGCAAGCCGGAGCAGTACGCCGAATTGTGCGAGCAGGCGCGCGGCCTGCTGCACGGCGAGCGCGACCGCATCGCCAATGCGGCGAACTTCGCCGCGCTCGTCTACCACGCGCTGCCCGATCTCAACTGGGCCGGCTTCTACTTCTTCGACGGCCGCGAGCTCGTGGTCGGCCCGTTCCAGGGCAGGCCCGCGTGCGTGCGCATCGCGCTCGGCACCGGCGTGTGCGGCGCCGCGGCCGCGACGCGGCAGACCCAGGTGGTGCGCGACGTCCATGCCTTCCCCGGCCACATCGCCTGCGATGCGGCGTCGCGTTCCGAGATCGTCGTGCCGCTGTTCGACGGCGAGCGGCTGATCGGCGTGTGGGACGTGGACAGCCCGAAGCTCGCGCGGTTCGACGACGACGATCGCGCCGGCATGGAGCAGCTCGCGAGTATTTTCGTGGCATCGCTGCGCGGCATGTGAGCCCGGGGTCGGACATGGGCAGAGACGATCACAAGATCCGCAACGTCGGGCCGAAATCGGCGGCCTGGCTGCGCCAGGTCGGCGTGCGCACGCATGCGGATCTGCTGCGCCTCGGCGCGGTCGAGGCGTTCATGAAGGTCAAGCGCGCCGGCTTCCGGCCGAGCCTGAACCTGCTCTACGCGCTCGCCGGCGCGATCGAGGACTGCCACTGGGCGGAGCTGTCCGACGAACGCAAGAGCGCGCTGGTGCTCGCGGTCGAATCCGCCGAGGCGGCCAATCCGATCAAGACGCGCTGGCAGAAACAGGCCGAGCGCAGCGAGCGCGGCAGCGAACGCCCCGCCGAGACCAGCGAGGAGCACGAGGCCCCGGAAGCTCCCGGCCTGTTCGACGATCCCGACGCCGGCGCACACGAGGATTGATCAGCGCACCACGGCGTAGTCGCGCGCGTCCTCGCGCCAGCGCGGTGTGGTGCGGATCGCCGGCAGCACCTGCTCGGGCGCATCGACCAGCGACCACATCGCCGCGTGCTCGGGGTTCATGAAGCGCTGCTCGATCACCTGGCGCAGAAAGGTCTGCAGCGGTGTGTAGAAGCCGCGCGTGTTGAGCAGCACGATCGGGTTGAAATACAGGCCAAGGCGCTTGAGCGTGATCGCCTCGAACAGCTCCTCCAGCGTGCCGCAGCCGCCGGGCAGGGCGACCACCGCATCGGAGCCGGTGAGCAGGCGATGTTTGCGCTCGCGCATGTCCTCGACGACCTCGAGCGAGGCCAGCCCCGGATGCTGCCATTCCACTTCGGTCATGAAGCGCGGAATGATGCCGACCACCCGGCCGCCCTCTGCCAGCGCGCCGTCGGCGAGCGAACCCATCAGCCCGACCGCGCCGCCGCCGTAGACGATGGTGCAACGGGCGGCCGCGAGCAGTCCGCCGAGGCGCCGCGCCGCGGCGTGATAGACCTCATCGCATTTTTCGCTGGAAGCGCAGTAGACGCAGATGCGCATGGCCGGGTCCGCTCAGGCGAAGTGCGATTGTAGACCGCCGCCGCGCTTAACGGCTTTCCAACGAACGCTCTGCTAGGTTCGCCCGGCCCAAGCCGTCGTCGCGAGCGAAGAACGGCGGGGCGTCAGATGTTTCCGGGGCCAGACCGCATGAGGATCGAGCGATTCGTGTTCGCCGCGGCGTTGTGCGTCACGCTGACCAGCGGCGCGCTTGCCGCAGAGGACAGCGAGACCGCTGCACTCGCCTGTGTGGCCGAGGCGCTGCCGGCGCCGTTCCTGCCGCCGCTGCTCGGCGCGCTGGTCGATCGTGCGCTACCGACCGCGGACCCAACCGCGGAAACGGCCGACGCCGCCGTGGATACCGCCATGCCCGCGCCGCCGCCGCTGACCGATCCGCGCCAAATGCTGGTCGAATTCGCCCTGGAATTGCGCGACATCCGTTACCGTCGCGGCGGCCGCGTCCCGGCGACCGGTTTCGATTGCAGCGGCTTCGTGCATTACGTCTTCGCCAAGGTGCTGGGCGTGGATCTGCCCGCCGATTCGGCCAGCCAGTTCGCGATCGGCCTGCGTGTGGCGCGGGGCGAATTGCAGGTGGGGGATCTCGTGTTCTTCCACACCCGCGGCAAGCGCGTATCGCACGTCGGCATCTACCTCGGCGACGGCCGCTTCATCCATTCGCCGGCGAGCGGCGAGCGGGTGCGGGTGGATCGACTGGATGCGCGCTACTGGGCGCGCCGATTCGCCGGCGCGCGCCGGCCCGAGGCGCTGGCGTAAGACGCCGATCGGTGTCGCGGCGCGGCGGCGCGCACCCCGCATCCCCGCGGCAAGTCCCTGTTAGCAAACCGGATTTTTCCGGTACCTCGTTGGCACGGGGTTTGCTGAATCCTGCCTGAGATCCATCGCTTCGTGCCCACGCCATGCTGCTCGCCCCGTTCTCGCTCGAAGATCACGCCAGCGCGCCGACGCGGGCGCGGCTGCGGCGCGGGCGCGTGGTCTGGCAGCAGCGCTACGAAGGCATCGCGCTGATCGCCTACCAGGGCGGCCGTGCCGTGGCCGGCGTGTCCGGACCGTGGTCCGACCGCTACGTGCTGACCTGGTGGGATCAGCCGGACGTCGCCAATCCGATCGAGCTGTTCGAGACGCTGGAGGCCGCCCGCGAGGCCGTCGAGCGTCGCCTGGGCGTGGCCGCCGTGCACGCGCCGGCACGCAAGCAGGCGAGCGGGCGTCGTGCCTGGTGGCAGGCACTGTGGCCGTGGCGCCGGCAGCGCCCGGCCGGCTCGCTGGAGACGCTGCGCCGGCAGCGCCTCGATTCCGAGACGGATTTGAGTGGCCTCAATTTCTGCGCCTCGCGTTGAGCGCCTGATCCAGCCGGTTCGACCCGAACCTATCTCAAAATCGTCGCGAGCGAAGACGGATTGCGCGCCGCCGGAGCGCAGGACCCGGAGTTTACTGGCAGTAAATGAGGAGTCCGAGCACCGCCGGCGCGCGAGCCGTCGAGCGCAGCAGATTTTGAGATAGGTTCTCGGCGGACGCAGCGCTGGCGCCGCAGCCCTGCGATAATCACGCCTCCGTCCTTGGTTCCGGAGGTTTCCCTCATGGGCAGTCGCTGGCCGGCCGGCGTGGAGATCCACGCGCCGTTGCATCCGCGGTTCGAGGAAGTGCTGAGCCCCGAGGCGCTCGCCTTCGTCGCCAAACTGCATCGGGCGTTCGAGCCGCGGCGTCAGGAGCTGCTCGCCGCGCGCGCGGCGCGCCAGGCGCGCATCGACGCCGGCGAACTGCCGAATTTCCTGCCTGAAACCCGGCACATCCGCGAAGGCGACTGGCGGATCGCGCCGCTGCCGGAAGCGTTGCATCGGCGCCGCGTCGAGATCACCGGCCCGGTCGAGCGCAAGATGATCATCAACGCGCTCAACTCCGGCGCCGATTCCTACATGGCCGATTTCGAGGACGCCAACAGCCCGAACTGGTTCAACCAGATCCAGGGCCAGGTCAACATCAAGGACGCGGTCCGGCGCAGCATCACGTTCATCAGCGCGGCGGGAAAAGTATACGAGTTGCAGGAACGCACTGCCGTGCTGCAGATCCGCCCGCGCGGCTGGCATCTGGACGAGAAGCACGTCACGATCGACGGCCGGCGCGTCTCCGGCGGCCTGTTCGACTTCGCGCTGGCGTTCTTCCACAACGCCCGCGAACAGCTCGCGCGCGGCGCCGGGCCGTACTACTACCTGCCGAAGCTCGAGAACCACCGCGAGGCGCGGCTGTGGAACGACGTGTTCGTGCTGGCGCAGCAGGAACTCGGACTCGCGCGCGGCACGATCAAGGCGACGGTGCTGCTGGAGACCATTCTCGCCGCGTTCGAGATGGAGGAGATTCTCCACGAACTGCGCGAACATTCCGCCGGACTCAATGCCGGGCGCTGGGACTACATCTTCAGCGCGATCAAGAAATTCCGCAACAAGCCGGGTTTCTGTCTCGCCGATCGCGGACGGATCACGATGGAAGCGCCGTTCATGCGCGCCTATGCACTCACGCTGGTCAAGGCCTGCCACAAGCGCGGCGCGCCGGCGATCGGCGGCATGAGCGCGCTGATCCCGATCAAGCACGATCCGGCGGCCAACGAGCGGGCGCTCGCCGGCGTGCGCCACGACAAGCGCCGCGACGCCGACGACGGTTTCGACGGCGGCTGGGTGGCGCACCCGGGACTGGTGCCGATCGCGCTCGAGGAATTCACCCGCGTGCTCGGCGCGCGGCCGAACCAGTGGGACCGCCAGCGCAGCGAGACCTTCACCGCCGCGGAACTGCTCGACTTCCGGCCGGAGCGGCCGATCACAGAGGTCGGCCTGCGCAACAACATCAACGTCGGCATCCACTATCTCGGCAGTTGGCTCGCCGGCAACGGCTGCGTGCCGATCCACAATCTGATGGAGGACGCCGCCACCGCCGAGATCGCCCGCGCCCAGGTCTGGCAGTGGGTGGTGAGCGCCAAGGGCGTGCTCGACGACGGCCGCAAGGTCGATGCGGCGCTGGTGCGCGCGCTGATTCCGCAGGAACTCGACCAGGTCAAGCGCGACGTCGCCGCGCAGGGCGAACCGCTCGGCACCTACGACCAGGCCGCGCAGATCTTCGAGCGCATGTCGCTGGTCAGGGAGTTTCCCGAATTCCTCACCCTGCCGCTGTACGAGGAGATGCCCTAGCGCCGCGCCCGGCATTCCGGGCGGCGATCACTCGACGGTGACGCTCTTCGCCAGATTGCGCGGCTGATCGACGTCGGTGCCGCGCGCCACGGCGACGTGGTAGGCGAGCAGTTGCAGCGGAATGGTGAACACCACCGGCGCGATCAGCTCGCCGCACGGCGGCAGCGTCAGCAGATGGCCGTTGCCCTGCGGCATGTGGCGGGCGACTTCGGCGTCGGCGAGCACGTAGAGTTCGCCGCCGCGCGCGCGCACTTCCTCGAGGTTCGACTTGAGTTTCTCGAGCAGGTGATCGTTCGGCGCCACCGCGATCACCGGCATGTTCTCGTCGACCAGCGCGAGCGGGCCGTGCTTGAGTTCGCCCGCCGGGTACGCCTCGGCGTGGATGTAGGAGATCTCTTTGAGCTTGAGCGCGCCTTCCATCGCGATCGGGAACTGCGTGCCGCGACCGAGGAACAGGGTGTGATCCTTGGCGACGAAACGCTCGGCGAGCTGGCGGATGCGCGGGTCGAGCGCCAGCACGTCGCGCACCGCGCCGGGCAGGGTTTCCAGTTGCTGCACCAGCGCGCCGTAGCGCGCCGCGTCGAGGCCGTGGGCGCGGGCCAGCTCCAGCGCGAGCAGGGCGAGCGCGGCGAGCTGCGTGGTGAACGCCTTGGTCGAGGCGACGCCGATCTCGGGACCGGCGCGGGTCATCAGGGTCAGCGCCGACTCGCGCACGATCGAGGACTCCGGCACGTTGCACACGGCGAGCGTGGCCAGGTAGCCGTGGGTCTTGGCGAGCTTGAGCGCGGCCAGGGTGTCGGCGGTCTCGCCGGATTGGGAGATGGTCACGAACAGGGTGTCGGCCGGCACCACCGCGTCGCGGTAGCGGTATTCCGAGGCGATCTCGGCGTTGCACGGAATGCCGGCGAGGCTCTCGATCCAGTAGCGCGCCACCAGCGCCGCGTGGTAGCTCGAGCCGCAGGCAATGAGGTGCACATTGCGCGTGCGCGCCAGCAGTTCGCGCGCGCCGACGCCGAAGATCTCGGTGAGGATGCGGCCGCCGCTGATGCGGCCCTCGAGCGTGTCGGCGATCGCCTGCGGCTGCTCGTGGATTTCCTTCAGCATGTAATGGCGGTATTCGCCGCGTTCCACGGCGTCGGCGCCGAAATGCGCCTGTTTCACCGGCCGCTCCACCGGCCGGCCGTGCTCGTCGTATATTTTTATACTATCGATCGTGGCATCGACGATGTCGCCCTCGGCGAGGTAGATGAACCGCCGCGTCACCGGCAGCAGCGCATGGATGTCGGAAGCGATGAACTGCTCGCCGTCGGCGAGGCCGGCCACCATCGGGCTGCCGCGGCGCGCGCCGATCACGCGACCCGGTTCGCGCCGGCTGATCACCGCGATCGCGTAGGCGCCGCGCAAGCGCGCGATGGTCTTCTGCACCGCCGCGAGCAGGTCGGCACCGGTGCTCTGGTAGTGATCGACGAGATGGGCGATGACCTCGGTGTCGGTCTCGGTGGCGAAGGTGTAACCGAGGCCGCGCAGCTCGCGGCGCAGCTCCTCGTGGTTCTCGATGATGCCGTTGTGGACCACGGCGATGTTGTCGCGCGAGACGATCGGATGCGCGTTCGCCGTGTTCGGCGCGCCGTGCGTGGCCCAGCGCGTGTGGGCGATGCCGGTGGCGCCGGCGATCGGCTGCGCCGCGTGCAGCGCCTCGAGCTCGTGCACCTTGCCCTTGGTGCGCACGCGCTCGAGTCCCTTGTCGGTGAGCAGGGCGATGCCGGCCGAGTCGTAGCCGCGGTATTCCAGCGCCTTCAGGCCGGCGATCAGGGTGCCGACCACGTCGCGCCGCGCCGCGGCGCCCACGATTCCGCACATCGATGGAGATCCTCGTTTGGCAGAACGCCATTGTAGCCGCATCCCGGGCCGCGGCGCGGGCGGCGGCATAGCGGAATGGGGCGTTCAGGGCTTCCGCGGCCGCTTCCAGCCGCGATACGTCGTCTGCCGCGCGCGCGCCACGGTGAGCGCCTCGGGCGGCGCGTCCTTGTTGATGGTGGAGCCGGCGCCGATGGTCGCGTCGCGGCCGACCGTCAGCGGTGCGACCAGCGCGGTGTTGGAGCCGATGAAGGCGCCGTCCTCGATCGTGGTGCGGTGCTTGGTCACGCCGTCGTAGTTGCAGGTGATGGTGCCGGCGCCGATGTTGACCTCGGCGCCGATCGCGGCGTCGCCGAGATAGCTCAGGTGGTTGGCCTTGGAATTCGCGCCGAAGGTGGCGTTCTTCACCTCGACGAAGTTGCCGATGTGCGCGCCGGCGGCGAGCACGGTACCGGGCCGCAGCCGCGCGAACGGGCCGATCACGCAGGCGCCGTGCGTGACCACGCCGTCGAGATCGCAATGCGCGCGCACCTCGGTGCCGGGCGCGAGGCGCGCGTCGCGGATGCGGCAGAACGGGCCGATGCGCACCCCGTCGCCGAGCGCCACCGTGCCCTCCAGCACCACGTCGACGTCGATCTCGACGTCGCGGCCGCAGGTGATCTCGCCGCGCACGTCGAAGCGCGCGGGGTCGGCGAGTCTCAACCCCTGCGCGCACAGCGCCTGCGCCTGTCGGGTCTGGTAGTGGCGTTCCAGTTGCGCGAGCTGCCAGGCGTCGTTCGCGCCGAACGCCTCGCGCTCGTCGCGGCAGGTGTGCAGCGCCGCGGGAAAACCTTCCGCGGCGGCCTGGGCGAAGACGTCGGTGAGGTACAGCTCGCCCTGGGCGTTGCCGGCGTCGAGGTTGTGCACCCACACCCGCAGCCGGCGCGCGTCGGCGACGACGATGCCGGTGTTGACCGTCGTGATCATGCGCTGATCGGGCGTGCAGTCGCGATCCTCGACGATGGCGCGCACCTGGCCGAGACCGTCGCGGATCACGCGGCCGTAGCCGCGCGGATCGAACAATTCGGTCACCAGCACGGCGAGCGGCGCGGCGCTTTCGACCAGCGGCTTCAATGTCTCGACGCGCAGCAGCGGCACGTCGCCGTACAGGATCAGTACGCGCGCGGCTTCGGGCACGTGCTCGAGCGCGAGCTGCACCGCGTGCCCGGTGCCGCGCTGTTCCGGCTGGTGGACCCAGTCGAGATCGGGTTCGCGCGCGAAGGCCGAGCGCACCGCGTTGCCGCGATGGCCGTAGACGACGTGGATCTGCGCGGGTTTGAGCTCGCGCGCGGTGGCGAGTACGTGCGCCAGCAGCGGTCGGCCGGCGAGCGGCAGCAGCACCTTCGGCAGGGCCGAGCGCATGCGCTTGCCTTCGCCGGCGGCGAGGACGATGACGTGCAGCGGAGTGGCGTTCATGCGCCTACGATAGCGCACCGGCGGCGACCCGATCGAGCGTTTTCGCGGGCCGCGCGCGGGCGAAACGAAAACGCCGGCGCGAGGCCGGCGTTGACCGCAAAGATGTGCGGCGCGCTCAGTGCTTCATCTGCCGGCGCAGCCGCTCGATCGCCTGCAACTGGGCGATGGCTTGCGCCAGTTCGGCCTGGGCCTTGGCGATCTCCACCGCATCGGTGCGGTCGGCCAGCGCGCGTTCGGCCTGTTCCTTGGCGCGCCGCGCGGCGGCCTCGTCCAGATCCTTGGCGCGGATCGCGGTGTCGGCGAGCACGGTGACGACCTGCGGCTGCACCTCGAGGATGCCGCCGGAGACGTAGAAGAACTGCTCGTCGCCGTTCTCGGCGATCACCCGCACCTGGCCGGGCTTGAGCCGCGTGATCAGGGGCGCGTGGCGCGGGGCGATGCCGAGCTCGCCCATTTCGCCGGTGGCGACGACCAGCGTCGCCTCGCCGTGGAAGATCTCGGCTTCGGCAGAGACGATTTCGCAGCGGATGGTGGTGGCCATGGGTGGTATCTCGAAGGGCGGAGGGCGGAGGGTCGAGGGCTGAGGGTTGGCAGAAGCTGTCGGCTTTTCAGCCCTCAGCCCTTGGCCCTCAGCCCTGCTCTCAGGCCGCCTTCTTCTCGCCGGCCATCTTCTTGGCCTTCTCGAACGCCTCCTCGATGCCGCCGACCATGTAGAACGCCTGCTCCGGCAGGTGGTCGCACTCGCCGTCGACGATCATCTTGAAGCCGCGGATGGTGTCCTTGAGCGACACATACTTGCCCGGCGCGCCAGTGAACACCTCGGCGACATGGAACGGCTGGCTGAAGAAGCGCTCGATCTTGCGCGCGCGCGCCACCGTCGCCTTGTCCTCCTCGGAGAGTTCGTCCATGCCGAGGATGGCGATGATGTCCTTGAGCTCCTTGTAGCGCTGCAGCGTGGCCTGCACGCGACGCGCGGTCTCGTAGTGCTCCATGCCGATCATGTTCGGATCGAGCTGGCGGCTGGTCGAATCGAGCGGATCCACCGCCGGATAGATGCCGAGCGCGGCGATCTGGCGGCTCAACACCACGGTGGCGTCGAGATGCGAGAACGTGGTCGCCGGCGACGGATCGGTGAGGTCGTCCGCCGGCACGTAGATCGCCTGCACCGAGGTGATCGAACCGGTCTTGGTCGAGGTGATGCGCTCCTGCAGCACGCCCATCTCCTCGGCCAGGGTCGGCTGATAGCCCACCGCGGAGGGCATGCGGCCGAGCAGCGCCGACACCTCGGTGCCGGCCAGCGTGTAGCGGTAGATGTTGTCGACGAAGAACAGCACGTCGCGGCCCTTGCCGCTGGCGTCCTTCTCGTCGCGGAAATACTCGGCCATGGTGAGCCCGGTCAGCGCCACGCGCAGGCGGTTGCCCGGCGGCTCGTTCATCTGGCCGTACACCATCGCCACCTTCGACTCCTTGAGATTGTCGAGCTTGACCACGCCAGCCTCGATCATCTCGTGGTAGAAGTCGTTGCCCTCGCGCGTGCGCTCGCCGACGCCGGCGAACACCGACAGGCCGCTGTGTTGCGTGGCGATGTTGTTGATGAGTTCCAGCATGTTGACGGTCTTGCCGACGCCGGCGCCGCCGAACAGGCCGATCTTGCCGCCCTTGGCGAACGGGCAGACCAGGTCGATCACCTTGATGCCGGTCTCGAGCAGCTCGGTCGCGGCGGCCTGGTCGGCGTAGTTCGGCGCCGGGCGGTGGATCACCCAGCGTTCCTGCTCGCCGATCGGGCCCTTCTCGTCGATCGGGTTGCCGAGCACGTCCATGATGCGGCCGAGCGTGGCGGCGCCGACCGGCACCTTGATGCCTTCGCCGGTGTTGGTGGCGACGAGACCGCGCTTGAGGCCGTCGGTGGAACCGAGCGCGATCGTGCGCACCACGCCGTCGCCGAGCTGCTGCTGCACCTCGAGGGTGATGTCGGTGCCCTGCACCTTGAGCGCGTCGTACACCTTCGGCACCTGATCGCGCGGGAATTCGACGTCGACCACCGCGCCGATGATTTGGACCACTTTGCCCTGACTCATGGTTCAGATGACCGAGGACAGAGGACCGAGGACAGAAACCGTCATCAGAAGACTGAAGACGGGAAACTGCCGCTCATTGCCTGCTGTGCTCGTGTCATACCTCCTCTGCAAGTTCAAAAAGAAAGCCGTTTGCGACTGAAATCGCTAGAACCTATCTCAAAATCTGCTGCGCTCGACGGCTCACGCGCCGGCGGTGCTCGGAATCCTCATTTACTACCAGTAAACTCCGGTTCCTGCGCTCCGGCGGCGC
>JAJPHA010000103.1 GCA_021325475.1 Rhodanobacteraceae bacterium
GATGAGATTCCGTTCTAGAATGGCGCCCGACCGACAGGGAGCCAAGGAATGAAGTCTGCAAGGGGTTCACGGATTTTCGCACTGCTCGTATCGCTTCCATTTTTGCATCCCGCGCAACTGGCGGCGCAGCAGCCGATCTGGGAAAACGACTGGACGGTTTCGGCGCCGCCGACGCTGGGGCTGGCCCCATGGTCGAGCCCTGCCGATACTCTCGTCGCTTTCAGTCCTGACGGCGAAATTCTCCTCGGGGCGCCTTCGGCGAGTTTGCTCGACGATCAATTCACGCGGCTGACTGCCGCGGGAACGCTGCGCTGGGTCGTCAATCTCGGTGGCATCAACGGCGCATCTCGGGATGGCAGCGGATTGTTATTCGCCAACGCCGATGGCAGCGCCTACGTCACCAGCGACGACATGGTGTCTCTCACCAAGATCAACAGCGACGGCTCGGTGGCATGGACGGGCCGGATCCCGGGTGGCGGGGCGCCGAATGCGGTCCTCGCGCAATCCATCGCCGTGGCCGATTGCAGTCGTATCACCATGCTCGACGCGAACAGTGGGCAGACGATCTGGCAATACGCGATCGTGTACCCCGGCAGCAAGTGCCCCTGGCCTAGCGTGATCGCCGACAGTGGCGGCAATGTCTACGCGGTCTATGCCACCTACGATCCGGCGACGCAGGCGATCAACGGCGTGCGTACGCTCAAACTCAACGCCGCCGGTCAGCGACTCTGGGAAGTGGCGGCTGCCGCGAGCAACTTCTGGGTGCCGTTCGGCGTCGATGCAACGCATCTGTATCTGAACGAAATCGCGGCCTCGATCGACGAGGACCACGTTGCAGCGCTGCGCACGACCGACGGCTCGACCGCTTGGCTGGCTGCCGGCCAAGGTTTGGCCCAGATCGGTAGCCCGGCGGAGCCGATCGTCATCACAGCGAATGCCGTCCATCGCCTCACCGCGGCGAGCGGGCAGGCGCGCTGGTCACAATCCATTTCGTTCGATGTTCCTGCTACGCCCCCCATCGCGAGCGCCGCCAATGGCGATGTGTTGTTCGGGGTAAACAGCCCGCAATCCGCCCTGTATCGCTTGAATGGAAATTCGGGCGCCATCGTCTGGTCGGTCAATATGCCCGGGACGGATACCTTTGGAAACGGCCTTTCGCTGCTCGCGGTCGGGCCCGTGCAGAGTGGCAATGTCCTGGCCGTCCTCAAACCGCTGTCGCCGAGCGCGCCGCCAGTGTTGCAGCCGGTGTCCTTCGCCGGCGGCCAGTTGCTGGCGCAGATCGCCGTACCTGCCGCGCCGCAGGGGATTTCCGCAACCTCTGCGCTGGATCCGAGCGGTGATCTCGTCTCGGTAGCGCTGGCGCCCACACCGGTCGGAGCGCAACTGCGCGTGCGCAGGTTGGCCGGCTCTACGGGTGCGACGCTCTGGGAAACTGTGGATACGCACGATCGCTTCTTCCTCGACCCGCAGGCATACACGGGCATCGGAATCGGCGACAACACCATTGCCGTGGCGGTGTCGGTCAACGTGCTCCTGTTCGATTCGGCCACGGGCGGCATCCGCTGGACGCGGGACACCTTTCAGCTCGACCAAGGATACACCTACGCCTCCGACCCACTGCGAGACGATGGTGGAAATGTATACGTCGCCTATGGCGCCAGTTGGAACAATTGCACGTACTATGGATTGAACAGTCCGTGCGGACGGCAATTCGTGGTGAAACTCGCCGCGGCCGACGGCTCGACGCTCTGGACGTTCGACAATTGGAACTCGGGCGAAGACCAAGTCTTTCCCTTGGCGGTCGCCAGGATTGGATCCGACCTATTGGTCGGTGGTCCGTTCAACGGCAGCTATGCGGGCGCCACGCTGTTGCGCCTGTCCGGCGCGGATGGCAGCGTGGTGTGGTCGTCGACGGTGCCTTCGTTCTCCCAGAATTTCGTTGGGCAGATCTATCCGACCGCGAGCGGCGACGTCATTATCACCGGTTCCGGCTGGGCCAAGATCGACGGCGCGACCGGCAAGGTGCTGTGGGCCAACCCACCGGCCTCCGACAACTGTCGGCAAACCTGCTATGCCTACGACAGCACCCTTCTACCCAATGACGATGTGCTCGCGGTGGGCGAAGGGAACTTCCGTCCGTCGGTGGTGTTGTTGCCGAGCGCGTCGGGTGCTGCCGCGCGGTTCATGTATCTCGACCCGAACGACCCCAACCTGCGCTCCATTGCACTCCAAGTCCAGCGCGACCAGGCGGATGGCCTCTGGTTGAAATTACTGCGGCTGTATCATCATGGCTCCGCGAGCCTTACCATTCTTGGAAAATTCGATCCGGTCAGCGGAACCTTGCTCAGTCAGCAGGTGATCGATGCCGGCGATGACAGTCCGATTACCCCGTCGCTGCGGCCTTTCTTGCTCGGCGCCCCCGAGAACAACCGCCTGCCGGTGCAAACGAGCGCCATGCATGCGCCGGCGCCGACCACCAACGGCGCGGCGCTGCTCGACACCTCCGTCACCGCGAATGGTGACTTGGTATTGCAAGCCACGGCCGACAAGCCGACCATCAGTGCCGGTCAGGTCCTGACGTTCCATTTCATTGCGACCTATACCGGCGATGCGCCGATTGCCGGCGCACACCTGTTGGCCGATCTGCCCTGGCCCGGCCATGCCACCGCGCTGTCCTGCGCGGTGCAGGGAGCGAGCAATTGCGTGCTCGATGCACGCTCGGACACCGTGCGCGCCACGTTCGACATGCAACCCGGCGGCCGGGTCGATGTCTCGGGGCAGATCGTCGCGACCTCGGGCACCGGCACGCCGATGCTGCAAGGCGTGGTGTACGGTCCGACGGGATTGAACGAGCCGAACACCATCAACAATTTCGGCTATCGGTTCCTCAACGACATCATCTTCGCGAACGGTTTCCAATAGCGAAGTCGCGGGTCGAAGCGGTTCCCCGCTTTCCGCACGGACCGGCCCTGCCGTCCACCTCGCGCCTCCCGCAAAATCCGGATGGCGGCATCCGCGGCGGTTGCCCGAGGATGCGCGGGCCGATCGAGGAGGAGCCGATGCGATTGATCCACCTTGCCGTGGCTGGCGTGCTGGCCGCCGGTGCTTCGGGTTCGCTGCGTGCCGACGAACCGAACTGGGTCTACGGCTACGCGCAGGTGATGAACAACTACGTCAGCCGCGGGCTGTCGCAGAGCGTCGGTGCGGCGTCCGCGCAGGTGGAACTCGACGTCAACCCCGGCGCCGGGCTCTACGCGAATCTGAGCGCGGTGCACATCGGCTGGGTCGACGAGCTGTGGCCGGGCGACAGCGTGCATGTGGAAGTGGACGGCGTGCTCGGCTGGCGCGGCCTGTGGGCGCGCGACGGCGAATGGAAGGCGGGCGTGTTGCGCTTGCAGTTCCCCGGCCGCTACGCGCCGCAGTCGCCGCCGGTGACGCGGCCGGATACGACCGAAGTGTTCGGCTACGTGCGTTGGCGCGGCCTGAGCGCGCGGCTCAACGTGGCGGTGACCGACGCCTTCGCCACGCCCGATTCGCGCGGCGCCTGGTATCTCGATCTCAACGCCACGCGCCCGCTCGATGAAGTCTGGTCGCTCGGCGCGCATCTCGGTCGGCGCCAATCGCGCGGCACCAATCCCGACACCGGCGCCGACAATGCGCGCTTGTTCTCCTACACGGACTACAAGCTCTCCGTCACGCGCAGTCTGGGGGCGCGACGCAGTCTCACGCTGGCCTACACCTGGACGACGGCGAATCCGGCGATCTACACGCTCGACGGCTACCGCGTCGGCGGTCCTCACCTGAGTGCGGTGCTGGAGCAGGATTTCTAGCGCTCAGCCTCCGCTGACGATCCGCACCGCCTGACCGGGGCTCAGCCGCTCGGCGCCGCGCACGATCAGGCGGTCGCCGGCGGCGAGGGCGCCCTGCACCTCGACCCGGTCGCCGACCGCGCTGCCGGGCGTCACCGGCACCGGTTCGGCGGTGTCCTGCGGCGTCACCCGCATCACATAGGTCTGATTCTGCCGCTGCACCAGCGCGTCGCGCGGCACGGTCAACGCGCCGCCGCCGTCGTCCTCGGGCAGCGACACCTCCACTGCGCTGCCGACCAGGGCGAGCGCGGGATCGAGCCCGACGCGCAGCTCGAACTGGCGCGCGCGCTCGTCGCCGACCGGCACCACCGCGCGCACCTTCGCCGGCGCCTCGCGTCCGGCCACGCGCACGGTCACGTCCGTGCCGGCGCGGATGCGGTCGGCGAGCGCCAGCGGCGCCTGCACGCGTGCCTCGATGTGATCGGTGTCGACCAGATGGACGATGGCGGCGCCGACCGGCAGATACTCGCCGCGCTGGGCGAAGCGTTCGCTGACGATGCCGGCGAACGGCGCGCGCACCTCGGCCTGTTCGATGTCGTGCGCGATCTGGCGCAACTGCGCGCGCGCCCGCGCCAGCGTCTGCGTGTCGGTTTCCAGCCGCGCGCGCGCCTCGTCGATCTGGGTCTTCGCGATCGCGTTGGACGAGACGAGTTTTTCCAGACGCCGCAACTGCGTCTCGGCGAGCACGCGCTCGGCCTCGGCGCGACGCACGTCGGCCTCGATCTCCTCGCGACGCAGCCGCAGCGCCCGATCGTCGAGCCGGGCGATGCGCTCGCCGGCCTGCACCCGCGTGCCGACCTCGGCCACGTACTCGAGCCGGCCGGCTTCGGCGCTGGCGATGCGGGCGTCGTCGCGGCTGACCACGCTGCCCGGCACCCAGCGCGTGGGCGCAAGCCGCGCGCCGGTCGCCCGGGCGACTTCGACCACCGCCGGTGGCTCCGCGGCGCGCGCCCGCGCCACCGCGCCCAGCAGCACCAGCCCGATGACCACCGCACACGCGGCGCGCACATACAACTTGATGAGGCTCATGTTCGACTCCCGCAGAATCCCGTCCAAACCATCTTGCGACTACGCCGCCTCGGCGCCGCCGCCGACTCCGACCAGGCGCGGCCGCTCGCCGCGCGGCGGCGACAGCGCCGTGCGCTCGCGCCGGCGCAGCGACAGCCGCATCAGGGCCGGCAGCAGCAGCAGCGAGAACACCAGGCTCACCACCACGCCGCCGACGTTCACCGCGGCGAGGCCGCGGTAGATCACGCTGCCGGGGCCGGGATTGACCGCCATCGGCAGCGCACCGAGCGCGCCGGTGAGCGTCGAGGCGAGGATCGCGCGCAGGCGCTGATTGAGCGCCATGCGGATCGCCTGCTCGAGGCTGGCGCCGTTGCGCTGCGCGGTGCGCGTGAGGTCCACCAGCAGGATCGCGTGATTGACCACCACGCCCACCATCATGATGAAGCCGATCATGGACAACAGATCGAGCGGCTGGAACGCGAACAGGCCGAGCACGCGCAGGCCGAGCATGCCGCCGATCAGCGCGAGCGGCACCGTCAGCACCACGATCAGCGCGTGGCGCAGCGACTGGAACATCGCCGCCATCAGCAGCAGCAGCACGAACAGCGCAAGCACGAAGTTCTTGCCCATCGTGCCGACGATCTGGTCGAGCCGATCGGCGCTGCCGGCGAGGCGGATCGTGCCGTCCGGCAGCTGCGTGCGCAGTTCCGGCAGCACCTGCTGGTCGATCGTGGCGAGCGCGTCTTCGAGCGCGAGCGTCGGCGGCGGATCCATCGTCAGCGTCACCGTGCGGCGGTGATCGAGGCGGCGGATCTGGGTCGGCCCGAGCACCGGCTGCAACGAGACCAGGTCGCCGAACGGCACCACGCGCCCGCTCGGCGTCACCACCGGCGTCTGCGCGATCGCTTCGGGCGTCTGCTCGCCGCTCGCGCGCAGGATGATCGGCACGCGCTGCTCGCCGTCGAAATATTCGCCGAGCCATGTGCCGTCGCCGAGCATCGTGACGATATTGCCGACCGTCGCGCGGTCCCAGCCGGCTTCGGCGATGCGCCGGTCGTCCGGCACGGCGTGCAGTTCGAGCTGCGTCGCGTCGGTCTGCGGGAACGCCTGCACGTTCGCGCCGGGAAACTTCTTTTCGAGCAGTTGACGGCCGGCTTCGGCGACCTGCAAGAGTTTGGCGCTGTCCTCGCCGGAGAGATGGATCGACACCGCACGCGCCGAACCGCCGAGACCGCCGAACAGGTTGCCTTCCTCCGCGAACACGCGCGTGTCCGGAAAGCCGACCGTGATCTCGTTGCGCATGAGCTTCTCGAGTTCGCCGATGCGCCGCTCGTCGACGACGCGCGCGCCGATCGTCCCGCCGCCCGGCCACAGCAGCACGTACCAGTTCTTCAGGTACGGCTGCTTGTTCTGGTCCATGTACGGCTTCATGCGCTCGAGGATCTTCGGCACGATCTCCTTGTTGACCACATCCGGCGACATGCCCGGCGGGAAGCTGAAATACGCATCGATCGCCGCGCGCTTGACCGGCGGCAGGTAGTCCAGGCGCGGTTTGAATGCGAACGTCAGCGCGAGCGGCAGCACCAGCAGGCCGAGGATCCAGCCGATCTGCTTCGTCCGCGTGTCGGTCAACGCCAGGATCCGGTCGGTGAGCCACGGCCAGCCGTCGCCGTAGCCGGAGGTGAGTTTCTTGGCCTTCAACCAGCCCGCGGCCGCCGGGATGACGGTGATGGCGACAATCACCGATAGGGCGACGGCGATGGAAATGGTGAGGGCGAGGTCGGCGAAGATCTGGCCTTCGACGTCTTTCAGGAACACCACCGGCAGGAACACCGCGACCGTCGTGATCGTCGAGGCGATCAGCGCGCCGACGACCTGGTGCGTGCCCTTGTTCGCCGCTTCGGCCGGCGTCATGCCGCCTTCTTTCAGACGCAGGATGTTGCCGGACACCACGATCGCGCCTTCCACCACCATGCCGACGGCAAACGCGAGGCCGGCGAGCGAGATGACGTTGAGGCTGTGGCCGGTGATGCGCAGCGCGGTGAACGTCGCGAGCAGGCAGATCGGAATCGACGTGGCGATCAACAGCGTCGCGCGCCAGTCGCGCATGAACCACCACACGCACAGCAGCGAGAGCAGGGCGCCGACGATGAGGTTCTCGGTCAGCAGGCTCACCGCGCGGTTGATGAACAGCGCGGAGTCGAACGATTGCTCGATGCCAAGCCCCTTGGCCTTGAGCGGTCCGTCGCGCAGTTCGGCGACGACCCGCTTCACCGCTTCGAGCGTGGTGAGCACGTTCGCACCGCTGGCGCGGCGCACGTCGAGACCGATCGCCGGATTGCCGTTCTGATAGGCAAAGAACTGGCGCTTCGGCGGCTGCATCGTCACGGTGGCGACATCGCCGAGCCGGATCGGCTTGCCGTTCGCCCACGACAGCACGAGTTCGCTGAGTTGCTCGGGCTTGTAGCGTCCGGTGTAGCGCAGTTCGTACTGCTGACGACCGACTTCGATGCTGCCGCCGGACACATCGGCCGCGCTCGCGGCTTTCGCGGCGATGTCGGGAATCGACACGCCGAAGCTCGCCGCCTTGGCCATGTCGACCGTGATGCGCACCTCATCGGGCGGTCCGGCATTGACGATGACCTGCGCCACGCCCGGCACACTCTCGATGCGCGGCTTGACCGTGTTCTCGATGAAGTGCCGGTACTGCTCGATCGGCCCCGGCGTGCCGGGCAGGAGCTGCACGAAGAACCACGACAGCGATTCATTCGCGTTGCCACCGTCGTTGCCGCCGAGCTGGACAACCGGGCGGTCGGCGTCCTTCGGAATCGCGCGCACGCGATTGATGCGCCCGATCACTTCGACCAGTGCGTTCTTCATGTCGGTGCCGATCGAAAACGTCAGGTTGATGAAACTGCCGCCAGGCCCGGCGTTACCGTCGAGTTCCTCGAGCCCCGGCAGGCCCTGCAGCACCTGCTCCTGCGGTTCGAGCAGCTCGGCCTCCACTTCCTCCGGCGAGGCGGCGCGCCAGTTGGTCTGGATCGAGATCTGCGGCCGCTCGATGTCCGGAAACAATTGCAGCGGCAACTGCCGCAGGCTCAGCACGCCCAGCACGACGACGAGCAGCACCGTCATGCCGACGGCGACCGGATTCCTCAGCGCGGACTCGATCAGTTTCATGGTATGGACTCTCTCCGGTCGTCCCCGGCGCGCATTCGACGCGGGACGTCGGTGAGTGGGATGTGGCGGCAGTCACATTGGTTGCATGGCCTGCGACGAGACGTGCCTCGGCTGCGCCGAGGCGTTGCGCGCGGTGCCATTTCTTCAGGCGGGAAGCCGCGCCTTGGGGGTCGCCTCTCCCGCTGGCGGGAGAGGCTGCGCCGAAGGCGCGGGTGAGGGTGGCACTGCGGTTTGCACGAAAAGCAGTCAGGCGAAGCGAACGACGTATCAGCCCGCGGCGGACGAGTCATACA
>JAJPHA010000072.1 GCA_021325475.1 Rhodanobacteraceae bacterium
CCGCGGTCGTGGTCGAAGAACACGCCCGGCGAGCGGTGCAGCTGCGAGACGATGACGCGCTCGGTGCCGTTGATGATGAAGGTGCCGGTGTCGGTCATGAGCGGCAGCTCGCCCATGTACACTTCCTGCTCCTTGACGTACTTCACCGCCTTGGCGCCGGCCGGGCTGTCCTTGTCGTAGATCACCAGCCGCACCAGCACGCGCAGCGGCGCGCCGTAGCTCATGCCGCGCGAACGGCACTCGCGCTCGTCGAACGGCGGCTCGCCGAGGCGGTAGCTCACGTACTCGAGCGCGGCATTGCCGGAATAGCTCACGATCGGGAACACCGACTTCAGCGCCGCGTGCAGACCGTGGTCGGCGCGCGCCTTCTCCGCCGTGTTGAGTTGCAGGAACTCGCGGTAGGAGTCGGTCTGGATCGCCAGCAACGGCGGCACGTCCAGCACCTGCGGACGCTTGCCGAAGTTCTTGCGGATGCGCTTCTTTTCGGTGAAGGAATAACTCATGACCAGCACCACCTCGGGTTGCAATTCGAGAATCGGGAATCGGGAGCCTTGAGTCCGGCGGACGCGCTAGCGCGTCCGCTCACCCGTGCCTCGCGATTCCCCAGTCCCGGAGAAACGGCCAAAGCCCGGGGGCTTGCGCCCCCAGGCTCGACGGAAGCTCGATCGTTGCGACTTCGCCAACTCGATTACTTGATCTCGACGGTCGCGCCGGCGGCTTCCAGTTCCTTCTTGAACTTGGCGGCGTCGTCCTTGCTCACGCCTTCCTTGACGGTGGCGGGAGCGGACTCGACCAGGTCCTTGGCTTCCTTGAGGCCGAGACCGGTGATCGCGCGCACCGCCTTGATCACCTCGACCTTCTTCTCGCCGGACGCCTTCAGCGTCACGGTGAACTCGGTCTTCTCCTCGGCCGGCGCCGCACCGGCGGCGGCGGCCGCGCCGCCCACCGCGGCCACGGCCACCGGGGCCGCGGCGGACACGCCGAACTTCTCCTCCATCATCTTCACCAGCTCGGTGATGTCGATGAGGCTCATGTTGCCAATTGCATCCAGGATCTCTTCTTTCGAAACGGCCATGATGATTTACCTCTGAAAAATGGAATTACGCAGCCTGATCGGCGATGCGGTGAACCACCTCAAGCGGCCTTCTGGTCGCGCACCGCGGCCACCGCGCGCGCGAGTTTCGCGGCGGGTTCGGCCAGCGTGCGCACCAGCTTGCTGATCGGCGCCTGCATCACGCCCATCAGCATCGCCAGCGCCTGTTCGCGAGTCGGCAGCGACGCGAGCTTCTCGACGTGAGAGCCCGGGTACATCTGTCCGCCGATCGCGACGACCTTGGGGACCAGCTTGTCGTTCGCCTTGGCAAACTCCTTGATCAACCGACCCGCAGCACCCGGATCCTCCTGGGAGAAGGCATAGAGCATGGGACCGACGAGCGCGTCCTTGACGCACGCGTAGTCCGTGCCCTCGACCGCGCGCGAGACCAGGGTGTTCTTCGCAACCTTGACGAACACCTTGCTCTGGCGGGCCTTCTTGCGCAGCTCGGTGAGCTGCTCCACGGTAAGACCGGCATACTCGGCAGCGACCAACGAGTGCGCCTTGGCGGCCACATTCGCCAGTTCGGCAACGACGACTTTCTTTTGCTCAAGATTGAGTGCCATTGCTACCTTCCGAACTGGACCCGGCGCGACGCGTCCTGCGACGCCGGACCGAATTTCGCGAGCCCGACTCCTGTCGGACCCGCCGGCACCTCGCGATGCCGACGTTGGTGGCCGTTTCGAAACCGGTGCACAACCGGGCATCCTGCCGCGGTCTGCGACAAACGGCCGCGGCCGAGCCGCGTCGCGTTTGCCACACAGGCGCCCTGCGCCTGATGCGTCGACACATCCTGTGCCGAAGCGGTTGTTCCGAACCGCTCGTATTTCTCACGGGCGACACCATCTGCGCAGGCGGGCTTCCGTGCCGATTAAGGTCTTGCGCCGCTCGCGATCCGGCTCCTGCCGGCGAGTGCCTCCCTGCGACGACGCGCGACCACCTGCGGTCTTTGACGGCCCGCTCGCATCGCTGCGAGCGGAGCCCTCAAATTTGTTGCTCGCCCTCTCCCACCGGGAGAAGGTGGCGCAAAGCGCCGGATGAGGGTTCGGTCACTCGTCGACCTCGATCCGATCCCGAACCCTCACCGCCGCCCCGCTCCGACGGGAGAGGGGCGCAAGACTTACAGCGGCAGCGTGGATTGATCCACGGTGATGCCGAGACCCATCGTGCTCGACAGCGAGACCTTCTGCAGGAACTGTCCCTTCGCCGAGGCCGGCTTGGCCTTCATCAGGTCGGCGAGCAGCGCGTGCAGGTTCTCCTTGAGCGCGTTGACCTCGAAATTCACCTTGCCGATCGAGCAGTGCACGATGCCGGCCTTGTCGTTGCGGTACTTGACCTGACCGGCCTTGGCGTTCTTCACCGCGGTGACCACGTCGGGCGTGACCGAACCGTCCTTCGGATTCGGCATCAGGCCGCGCGGGCCGAGCAACTGGCCGAGCTTGCCGACCACGCGCATGGCGTCCGGCGTGGCGATGACGCGGCCGAAGTTGAGATCGCCGGCCTGCATCTTCTCGGCCAGGTCCTCCATGCCGACCACGTCCGCGCCGGCGGCCTTGGCGGCTTCCGCCTTCTCGCCCGGCGGGCAGAACACCGCCACGCGCACGGTCTTGCCGGTGCCGTGCGGCAGCAGCGTCGAGCCGCGCACGCCCTGGTCCGACTTCTTCGCATCGATGCCGAGCCGGATCGCCACGTCCACCGACTCGACGAACTTGGTCTTGGCGGTTTCCTTGAGGATCTTCAGCGCCTCGTCGACCGGATAGGTCTTGCCCGGAACGACCTTGCCCTGCATCGCCTTGAATCGTTTGCTGATCTTCGCCATGGTCAGATCTCCGTCACCAGGCCCATGCTGCGCGCGCTGCCGGCGATGGTGCGCACCGCGGCGTCCATGTCGGCCGCCGTGAGATCGGGCATCTTGGCCTTGGCGATCTCCTCGAGCTGCTTGCGCGTGACCTTGCCCACCTTTTCGGTGTTCGGCCGCTTGCTGCCGGATTCGATGCCCGCCGCCTTCTTCAGCAGCACCGTCGCCGGCGGCGTCTTCATGACGAACGTGAAGCTGCGGTCGGAGTAGCAGGTGATGATCACCGGGATCGGCAGACCCGGCTCCATCTTCTGCGTGGCGGCGTTGAACGCCTTGCAGAACTCCATGATGTTGAGGCCGCGCTGACCGAGCGCGGGACCGACCGGCGGCGACGGATTCGCCTGCCCGGCTTTCACCTGCAGCTTGATATACCCAACAACCTTCTTTGCCATTGCTTTTGCTCCTGCGAGTCCGAACGCCTGTGGTCAGGCTCCTCGCTTCGTTGAGATCAGGGCCGAGGGCCGAGGGCTGAGGGCTGAAGATCAAGAGCGCGGCGCGCCGTAATCTTTTTTCAGCTCTCAGCCCTCAGCTCTCAGCCCTCCTGGATCAGGCCTTCTCGACCTGACCGAATTCCAATTCCACCGGCGTCGAGCGCCCGAAAATCAGCACCGCGACGCGCAGGCGGTTCTTCTCGTAGTTCACTTCCTCGACCACGCCGTTGAAGTCGTTGAACGGCCCGTCGATCACGCGCACCATCTCGCCCGGTTCGAACAGCACTTTCAGCTTCGGCTTCTCGACGCCTTCCTGCACGCGTTGCAGGATGGCGTCGGCTTCGCTGTCCTTGATCGGCAGCGGGCGGTCGGCGGTGCCGCCGATGAAGCCCATCACCTTCGGCGTCTCCTTGATCAGGTGCCAGGATTCGTCGTCGATCTTCGGCGCCTTGCCTTCCTGGTTGGTCTCGATCTGCACCAGCACGTAGCCGGGGAAGAACTTGCGCTCGCTGCGGCGCTTCTGGCCGCCGCGCATCTCGACCACTTCCTCGGTCGGCACCAGCACCTCGCCGAACTTGTGCTGCATGCCGGCGCGCGCGATGCGCTCCTTGAGCGCGCGCGCGACCTGGTGCTCGAAGCCCGAATAGGCGTGGACGACGTACCAGCGTTTGGTGCCCGTGTTCATCGTCAATGCCCCAGCTTGAGCAGATGCTGCAGGATCGCCCAGTTCAGGAACAGGTCGATCAGCCCGAGCAGCACGCTCAGAATCACCACCACGAGGATGATGACCAGCGTCGTCTGCACCGTTTCCTGGCGCGTCGGCCACACGACCTTGCGCAGCTCGAACAGGGATTCGCTCAGGTACTCGTGCAGCGCGCGGCCGGTACGGGTGAAATAACCGACCGCACCGCCGCCCACGAACCCGCCGAGCAGCATCAGCAGACGCTGCCACGACGCCAGCTCGTTGTACCAGTAATAACCGACCACGCCGGCGGCGATGATCGCGAGCGCCACGACCAGCTTGGCGATGTCCGCCACGGAGGCGGCGTCGGCTTGTTCAATCTTTGCGTTCATTGTCGGCTGACTGATCACAGAAGACAAAAGGCGCAACCACGCTCCACCCTCTGTCCTCTGTCCTCTGTCCTCTGATCTGGCACGCCAGGAGGGACTCGAACCCCCAACCTGCGGTTTTGGAGACCGCTGCTCTGCCAATTGAGCTACTGGCGTAAGTCTTGTGTCGTTTCCTCAAACAATGTTGTTGTTCAGTTCGAGGCGATTTTTCATCGCCTCGCGCTTTCTCTGCTCGTCATTCCCGCGAAAGCGGGAATCCAGTTCTTGATCTTGTTGCGCCTCGAAGCGCCGGATCCCGGATCA
>JAJPHA010000088.1 GCA_021325475.1 Rhodanobacteraceae bacterium
GACGGATTGCGCGCCGCCGGAGCGCAGGACCCGGAGTTTACTGGTAGTAAATGAGGAGTCCGAGCACCGCCGGCGCGTGAGCCGTCGAGCGCAGCAGATTTTGAGACGGGTGCTACGAACGCCGGAACAACTTGCCCAGCCGGCGGAAGAAACCCGGCTTCTTCGGCGCCGGCGGCGGCGCGGGCGCAGCACTCGGCGCCGGTCGCGCGGCGCGCTCGTCCACGCGCGCGGTCGCGTCGACGCGAGCGGTCTCGGCCGCGACCTCCGCACGATCGCCGCGCCGGCGGCCGCGACCGCCGCGACGGCGGCGCTTGCGTGCGGGCGCGCCGGCCTCGGCGGCTGCGGGCGTCGGCGTGCCGCCGGGTGCGGCCGGCGGCCGCGCGGGGCGCGCCTCTTCGCGGCGCGGCGCGCGTTGGCGTGGCGGTCGCGCCGGCGCGGCGGCGATCGCCTCGTCGTCGTCTTCGGTGGCGTCGCGCGCCGGCAGCGGGCGTGGTCGCGGCGGCGGCGCGACCAACAGCTCGGGCTCGATCCGCGCCACCGGAATCTTCTGGCCGATGAACGCCTCGATGTCGGGCAGCGCCTGCGCGTACAGGTCGCAGGCGAAACTGATCGCGTCGCCCTCGGCGCCGAGCCGCGCGGTGCGGCCGATGCGGTGCACGTAGTCCTCGGCGTCCTGCGGCAGGTCGTAGTTGAACACGTGGCTGACGTCGGGAATGTGCAGGCCGCGCGCGGCGACGTCGGTCGCGATCAGGATCTCGATCTCGCCGCGCTGGAAGCGGCCGAGCAGGCTCTGGCGCTTCTTCTGCGGCACGTCGCCGGACAGCATGCCGACCCGGAATCCCTGTTTCTCCAGCCGCCGCGCGACTTTTTCCGCGGTGACCTTCATGTTGACGAACACCATGCTGCGGTGGGCGTCCATGCGCGACAGCAAGCCGATCAGCAGCGGCAGCTTCTCCTCGCTCGCCGGGAAATAGATCACCTGGCGCACGCGGTCGGCGGTGACGTTTTCCGCCTCGACGGTGAGCTTCTCGGCCGCGTTCATGTGTTCGTAGGCGAGCTCGAGCACGCGGTGGCTGAGCGTGGCCGAGAACAGCAGGCACTGGCGTCGTTCGCGCTCGGGCAGGCGACGCAGGATGTAGCGCACGTCCTTGATGAAGCCGAGATCGAACATGCGATCGGCCTCGTCGATCACCATCACCTCGACCGCGCGGAACGAGAACACGTGCTGCTTGTAGTAGTCGAGCAGGCGGCCGGGGGTGGCGATGATGATGTCCACACCGGCGCGCAATTGCTCGCGCTGCTTGTCGTAATCGACGCCGCCGTAGATCAGCGCGGCCTTGAGGCCGGTGTCGCGGCCGAGGTTGCGGAAGTCCTTGTCGATCTGGATCGCGAGCTCGCGGGTCGGCGCGATGATCACCGCGCGTGGATCGGCCGGGCCGCGCTCCGGCAACGCCGGCCGCGTGAGCAGACGGTTGGCGGTGGCGACCAGGAACGCCGCGGTCTTGCCGGTGCCGGTCTGCGCCTGGCCGGCGACGTCGCGGCCGGCGAGCGCGACCGGCAGGGTCAGCGCCTGGATCGGCGTGCAGCGGACGAAACCCGCGGCGTGCAGGCCGGACAGGAGCGCCGGATGCAGATCGAAACTGTCGAAGAAGACGTCGGTGAGCGGTTGTTGTTGTGACATGCCGATGCGGCCACGCGGCCGTGCAAACCTACGGTTGGCGCCGCGCGCCTTGAATCGCGCGGGTCGAGCCCAATCTGCGGTCCCGAGTTGATTAAATCCGGCGCTTGGGCTGAAATGACCGGCCGAACGGGCCGGTCCGGTGCCGGTAGTGTATCCCAAGCGCGGCCGCCGCGCCCCGTGCGGCCGCCAGCGACGAATCCGTGGAGAACAACGTGAGTGCGAGCATAGCCCAGGTCAGCGACGAGGAATTCGAGGAACAGGTGCTCAAGTCCAGCCAGCCGGTGCTGGTGGATTTCTGGGCGGAGTGGTGCGGTCCGTGCAAGATGATCGCGCCGATTCTCGACGAGCTGGCGACGAGCTACGCCGGCAAGCTCAAGATCGCCAAGATCAACATCGACCACAACCAGAAGACGCCGCGCAACTACAACGTGCGCGGCATCCCGACGCTGATGATCTTCAAGGACGGCAAGGTCCAGGCGACCCAGATCGGCGCGGTGAGCAAGAGCCAGCTCACCCAGTTGATCGACCGCACGATCTGAGCGCACCCGGTCGAATCGAACGGCGCAGCGGGCGCGCTGCGCCCTTGCGCGAAACGAAAAAAAGTCCAGAATGGCAACTTGTGCAAGTCCTGGCGCTGGACGCTCGTCCGGCGCGGTGCTAAGTTAACGATGTCCGCCGGAGGCGATCGCCTCCGCCCTCCTCCCGCTCATTCAAACCCGTTCCCAACGGCGCTCCTGCGAGGCCCGTCCGTGTCCGATCCCGATCACACCCCCACCGCAACCAGCAACGGCGAAAACCCTGCTCCCGCGCGCGAAGCGCGTGCCGACGCCCGTCCGCGCGCGCCGCAATCGGCCGCGTCCGCCGAGGCGACCACCGGCGACGCCGCGACCGGCGGCGAGCCGGGCGCCGAGGCGCCAGCCGGCGGCGGCAACGAGCCGCGCCAGGACAACCGTCCGCAGGGACGCCGCGACCGCAACCGCCACCGCAACCAGCCGCGCCATCCGCAGCAGCAACGCTTCCAGCCGCCGCCGGGCGCCGACGAGGAATACGACGAATCGCGCAACGGCGGCGGCAACGGCCCGCTGATCGACCTCAACGAACTCAAGCGCAAGCCGGCGCACGAGCTGCTCGCGCTCGCCGAAAACCTCGGCATCCAGGAAGGCGTGGCGCGCGCACGCAAACAGGACATCGTGTTCCTGATCCTGAAGGCGCACGCCCGCGCCGGCGGCGGCATCTACGGCGAAGGCGTGCTCGAGATCCTGCAGGACGGCTTCGGCTTCCTGCGCGGCCCGGACGAATCGTATCTGGCCGGCCCCGACGACATCTACGTCAGTCCCAGCCAGATCCGCCGCTTCAACCTGCGCACCGGCGACTACATCACCGGCCGGGTGCGCCCGCCCAAGGAGGGCGAGCGCTACTTCGCCCTGCTCAAGGTCGACACGATCAACGGCGAGCCGCCGGAGGCGTCGAAGAACAAGATCCTGTTCGAGAACCTGACCGCGCTGTTTCCGCGCAAGATGTTCCGCCTCGAGCGCGGCAATGGTTCGACCGAGGACATCACCGGACGCATTCTCGATCTGATCGCGCCGGTCGGACGCGGCCAGCGCGGCATGATCGTCTCGCAGCCCAAGGCCGGCAAGACCATGATGCTGCAGAACGTCGCCCAGGCGATCGTGCACAACTATCCGGACGTGCATCTGATCATCCTGCTGATCGACGAACGCCCGGAGGAAGTGACCGAGATGCAGCGCAGCGTGCGCGCCGAGGTGATCTCGTCCACCTTCGACGAGCCCGCGGTGCGCCACGTGCAGGTCGCCGAGATGGTGATCGAGCGGGCCAAGCGCCTGGTCGAGCACAAGAAGGACGTGGTCATCCTGCTCGACTCGATCACGCGCCTGGCGCGCGCCTACAACACCGTGGTGCCGGCCTCCGGCAAGGTGCTCACCGGCGGCGTCGATGCCAACGCCCTGCAGCGACCGAAGCGCTTCTTCGGCGCCGCGCGCAACGTCGAGGAAGGCGGCTCGCTCACCATCCTCGCCACCGCGCTGATCGACACCGGCTCGAAGATGGACGAGGTGATCTACGAGGAATTCAAGGGCACCGGCAACATGGAAGTGCACCTCGACCGCCGCATCGCCGAGAAGCGCGTGTATCCGGCGATCAACATCAACCGCTCCGGCACGCGCCGCGAGGAACTGCTGATCGAGCCGGATCAATTGCAGAAGATCTGGATCCTGCGCAAGCTGCTGCACCCGATGGACGAGCTCGCGGCGATGGAATTCATGCTCGACAAGATGAAGAACACCAAGTCGAACGACGAGTTCTTCAACGCAATGAAGCGTTGACGCTCGCGCATTCCGCTCGCGCCGCGACCGATCTCGCCTCTCCCGCCACGAGAGCAGCGCTTCCGCCCGGCTGTTGTTCGTGTGGTTTGTTTTCAAGAGCAAAGCTTCCGCTGTCCTTCGGACAGCGGGTCACTTCTTTGCTGGTGCAAAGAAGTAACCAAGAAACACCTCGAAAGCAGAGCATCCCTCGGAGGACCTGCAC
>JAJPHA010000053.1 GCA_021325475.1 Rhodanobacteraceae bacterium
CGTTGTCGCGCAGCGGGCCGAGCAGCGGGCAGCGGTTCACGATCGTGTCGGCCGGCAGGCTGGCGCTCGATGCCCGCACCAGGTTGTTGTGGCCGGTGATGGTCACGTTGATGGTGCTGAGATCATCGTTCAGCGCGCCGTAGGTGTTGTTGGCGACGAGCGTGCTTTCCAGCCTGGCGGTTGCGCCCGAGCCAACCATCGCCAGGCCGACGGCAACGAGACCGCCACGGGTATCGGCAGCTTGGTTGAACGCGATCGTGGAATTGTAGATTTTCGTCGACGGGGAGTTCGAATAGACACCACCGCTGAAACGCGATATCGCGGTATTGCCGGAAATCGTGCTGTTGGTGATCGTCACACCGTCAGGGGAAGCGGTGAACACCGCCAGTCCGCCGAAGCCGTCCCTGGCGGTATTGTTGACGATGGCGGATGCGTTGATCGTGGTTTTGCCAGCGCTAGTGACGCCACCCTCTAGCAGGCTGCCGAAAAACCCCCGCCTCGGGTACAATTCAGCCTTCTTTACGGCCAAACGAACCTGGTGAGCGCGATGCGTGGCAGCGATGTGGGTCAAGAAGGGCTGTTCAGCTATGTATCTGCGGAAGCCAGAGTGCCGAAGTCGCATCCGTTGCGCAAGCTCAAGCTCGTGGTGGACGGGATTCTGGCCTCGATGAGCGCACAGTTCGATGCGGTCTATTCGGACACGGGCCGGCCGTCGATTGCGCCGGAACGGCTGTTGCGGGCGTTGCTGCTGCAGATTCTGTACTCGGTGCGCAGCGAGCGGTTGCTGATGGAGCAGTTGGAGTACAACCTGCTGTTTCGCTGGTTCGTCGGGTTGTCGATGGATGAGGCGGTGTGGGATGCCTCGACGTTTTCGGCCAATCGCGAACGGCTGTTGAATCAGGACATGGCGCGGGAGTTCTTCCGCCACGTGCTGGCGGTGGCGCGGTGGCAGGAGCTGACCTCGGACGAGCATTTCAGCGTGGACGGCACGCTGATCCAGGCCTGGGCGTCGCACAAGAGCTTCCGACCCCGGGAGGATGCGGAACCGCCGGCGGACGGGGGACGCAACGCCAGCGTGGACTTTCACGGTGAGAAGCGCACCAACCAGACGCATGCATCGACGACCGATCCGGACGCCCGGTTGTACCGCAAGAGCGATGCGGCGCCGGCGCAACTGGGCTATCTGGGCCATGCCCTGATGGAGAACCGCCACGGCCTGATCGTCGACGTGGAAGTCACACAGGCCAGCGGCACCGCCGAGCGCGAAGCGGCGCAGGTCATGGCGCGGCGCTCGATCCACAAACCGGGCGCCAGTATCGGCGCCGACAAGGCGTATGACACGCAGGATTTCGTCGCGCGCCTCAGACAGCACGGGCTGCGCGCGCATGTGGCGCAGAACGACACGAACCGCCGCAGCGCCATCGACCGCCGCACCACGCGGCACCGCGGTTACGCGATCAGCCAACGCCGGCGCAAGTTGATCGAGGAAGCCTTCGGCTGGGTCAAGACGGTGGGTGGACTGCGCAAGACGCGCTTCATCGGCATGGCCAAGGTGGCCGCGCAGGCGTTGTTCACGTTTGCCGCGTACAACCTGGTACGCCTGGGCGGCATTTTCGGCTGGCGCGCGGCGCCGACGTAGGACCATTGCGTCTGCCGCCTGCGCAAATCGCGGCAAACGATCAGAAAACGAACAAGCATCACCGCCACAACGGCACAAAATCCGGGCAACCGGAATGGATCGGGCCAGAACGGTCGTCGGCAAACGTATACTTTGCGGCAAACCAGTCAAATTGCAGCGTTTTTCAGCAGCCTGCTAATGCAAATCGACCGCTGACGCCGCGCGAGGAATTCCCGCTGATGGTGCTGTATATCGCGCTGAAACCATTCCGGGCGTACACACCGCCGCCGATGCTTTCGCAATTCGGGCCGCCGGCGTAGGCGGTGTTGACGGCGATCACGCTGTAGCTCACCGAGGTACTGCCCTGGGTGAAGATGGCGCCACCCTCGGAGTATTGGGTGCCCGACGTCTCGCAAGCGTACGCGCCGACGTGATCGAGCAATACATTGCCCTTGGAGTACACGCATCCGCCGAAAGCGCTGTCGCTGATCTGATAGCCCTTGCTCAGCGTCAGCGATTCGAGCGTGAGCGTGCCCGTGCCGGTGTGGGTCAAGATGCGATGGCCGTTGTTGGACGTGCCGAAGATCGACAGGCTGGTCATGCCCGGCCCCTTGATCGTCAGATCGTTCTTGTTGACGACGATATCGCCAGTGGTGAGCGTGATCGTGCTGCACACGCCGGCAAGGCCGCTGGCGTCCACGGTGTCGCCTTCGAGCGCTCCGGCCACTGCGGCGCGTAGACTGCCGATGCCCGCATCGTTGCAGTTGGTCACGAAGGTGATGGCGAGCGCGAGCGGGCTCGCAAGGCACAGGACTCCGCCGATGCAAACCGCCAACGGCTGGTGGCGCGAGACGCGAATTCGAGGAACGGCTGCGGTCGACATGGCACCGACCTCCGATCCCCTGCGCTGCCAGTATAGGCCATCGGGGCCGGTCCGGCGTAGCCACGGTGCGACTCACGGGGGGCGGGCGAGAACCGGCTCCGCCGGCGACCGTATCCCGCACGCTGCGGTGTCTCGGCTACGGACAGCCGTCGAAACCGTTGTTGAACACGATATCGCCCTGCTGCACCTCGTAGGCGCCGATGTCGGCTGCGGGTCCCGACATCCGTGCATTGGGCGCGCCGCGCTGATCGTAGGTCAGGTTCGCCGCGTTGTTGCCCTGATCGATGCCGGGGCTGTGGCTGAGCAGCGCGTGGGTCTTGGTGAGGCCGCCGTTGTCGCGCAGCGGGCCGAGCAGCGGGCAGCGGTTCACGATCGTGTCGGCCGGCAGGCTGGCGCTCGATGCCCGCACCAGGTTGTTGTGGCCGGTGATGGTCAC
>JAJPHA010000031.1 GCA_021325475.1 Rhodanobacteraceae bacterium
TCCGAGGGATGCTCTGCTTGAACGTGCTTTCTCTTGGTTACTTCTCTTTGCACGAGCAAAGAGAAGTGACCCGCTCGCCGGACGCGAGCGGAAACCCGCAGGATGCGACTAAAGAAAAGAACGAGATCACCGCTGTGCCACCCTCACCCGCCGCGCTGCGCGCGTCGGCCTCTCCCGCCAGCGGGAAAGGCGGCAGACTGAATTTCGGCGCTACCCAAGAACCCGGATATTGCCGATCTCGGCGGCGGCGCCGCAGCTCCACACCCCCTTCCAACCCTCGCGGAGCAATGGATCGATCGCCCTCTCGACTCGAGCACGCTCGAACTGCCCGTGCGGCATCCAACACCGGTTCCGGGGTTCCCCAGGGGTGCTCTGGCAATCAGTACAGTTGATTGATAGGATGAAATCGATTGAATGATCGAATGGGTGAGCCGCATGAACCTGCGCGACCTGCGCTATCTCGTCGCCCTCGCCGAACACCGCCACTTCGGCCGCGCCGCCGCCGCGAGCTTCGTCAGCCAGCCGACCCTGTCCACCCAGATCAAGAAGCTGGAGGACGAACTCGGTGTGGCGCTGGTCGAGCGCACGCCGCGCAAGGTGCTGCTCACCGCGGCCGGTCGCGACATCGCCGCGCGCGCGCGCGAGGTGCTCACCGAGATCGAGCAGATCAAGGCGATCGCCCGGCGCACGCGCGATCCCGAATCCGGCACGGTGCGGCTCGGCATCTTCCCGACCCTCGGGCCGTATCTGCTGCCGCACGTGGTGCCGCGCATCCGCGCGCGCTTTCCGCGCCTGGAGCTGCTGCTGTTCGAGGAGAAGACCGAAACGCTGCTGCGCCAGTTGCGCGAAGGCCGCCTCGACGCCGGCATCCTCGCGCTGCCGATCCACGACGACCAGTTGCACGCCGAATTCCTGTTCGAGGAGCCGTTCCTGCTCGCGGTGCCGGAACGCCACCCGCTGGCGCAGCGCAAGGCGCTCCGGCTCGACGATCTCGCCGACCAGAGCCTGCTGCTGCTCGAGGACGGCCACTGCCTGCGCGATCAGGCACTGCAGGTGTGCGAGCTTTCCGGCGCCAACGAGAAATCCGGCTTCCGCGCCACCAGCCTGGAGACGCTGCGGCAGATGGTCGCGGCCAACGTCGGCATCACCCTGCTGCCGACGCTCGCCGTGCAGCCGCCGGTGGCGCAGTCCGAGAACGTGCACCTGCTGCCGTTCCGCGGCGACGCGCCGCGCCGGCGCATCGCCATGGTCTGGCGCAGGAGTTCCGCGCTCGGCGCGTTCCTGCGCCAGCTCGCCGCGCTGCTGCGCGCGCTGCCGCCGACGCTGCTCGATGCGCGACTCGCCGCCGCGCGCCGCGTCGCGACGGCGCCGGGGCGGCGCGCTTCCGATAGAGGAAATCGATCGGTTCGATCGTAACAATCAATTTCACAACCAGGCCGGTCGGCGTTACGCTGCGCTGGTCTCGCCGCGAAGGCGGCGCGATCCGGTTCTCCCTCATCCTCCAGCGAGGTGCCACATGAGCAATCTGAAAGGATCCAAGACCGAAGCCAACCTGAAGTACGCGTTCGCCGGCGAATCGCAGGCGAATCGCCGCTACCTGTACTTCGCCCAGAAGGCCGACGTGGAAGGCTACAACGACGTCGCCGCGGTGTTCCGCTCCACCGCCGAAGGCGAAACCGGCCACGCCCACGGCCATCTGGAATACCTCGAGGCCTGCGGCGATCCGGCCACCGGCCTGCCGTTCGGCGACACCAGAAACAATCTCAAGGCCGCCATCGCCGGCGAGACGCACGAATACACCGACATGTATCCGGGCATGGCCAAGACCGCACGCGAGGAAGGCTTCAACGAGGTCGCCGACTGGTTCGAGACGCTCGCCAAGGCCGAACGCTCGCACGCCAACCGCTTCACCAAGGCGTTGAACGAGCTCGCCTGACGGCACTCACCTTTCTCCCATCCGGAGAACGCGGTGCCGAGGCCGGAGGAGGGTCCGGTGTCGCCGCGCCGCGGAACCGAAACCGGACCCTCATCCCCGCCCCTCTCCCGCCGGGAGAGGGGCCCAGCCGAGAGTGCGCGCATGTCCGAGCTCCCACCCGCCGTTGCTTCCGCACCCATACGCGAAGGCAGCCTCGAGGCGCCGACGCGACACCCGCTCGACTGGAAGAACCCGCAGTTCCACGACCCGGCCGCGATCGAGGCCGAGCTCGCGCGGGTGTTCGACATCTGCCATGGCTGCCGGCGCTGCGTCAGTCTGTGCCATGCCTTTCCCACGCTGTTCGATCTGGTCGACGCCTCGGCGACGATGGAAGTCGACGGCGTGGCGAAATCCGACTACGCCAAGGTCGTCGAGCAGTGCTATCTCTGCGACCTCTGCTACCAGACCAAATGCCCCTACGTGCCGCCGCATCCGTGGAACGTCGACTTCCCGCACCTGATGCTGCGCGCCAAGGCGGCGGCGCACAAGCGCGGCGAGACCAGGCTCGCGGCGAAGCTGCTGTCCTCGACCACCGCGGTCGGCCGGCTGGCGACGATTCCGGTGGTGGTCGAGGCGGTCAATGCCGCCAACCGCAGCCGCGCCGGCCGCGCGCTCTTGGAAAAGACGCTCGGCGTGCACCGCCAGGCGCGCGTGCCGCCGTACACCTCGCGCACCGCGCGCAAACGGCTCAAGGCGCTCGACGGCGGCGGCGAGGTACGGCCGGCCGGCCGCACCCGCGGCAAGGTGGCGCTGTTCGTCACCTGCTACGGCAACTTCTCCCTGCCGCAGCCGGTCGAGGACCTCGCCGCGGTGCTGCGCCACAACGGCATTCCCGTCGCCCTGGTCGAACGCGAGGTCTGCTGCGGCATGCCGAAGCTCGAGCTCGGCGATCTCGACACAGTGGAAAAGTATAAAAATATCAACATTCCGGTGCTCGCCGCAGCGATCCGCGACGGCTGGGACGTGAGCGCGACGATTCCCTCGTGCGTGCTGATGTTCAAGCAGGAACTGCCGCTGCTGTTCCCGGACGACGCCGACGTCGCGCTGGTCAAGCGCCACATGTTCGATCCGTTCGAATATCTCTGGCAGCGCCATCAGGCCGGTCTGCTCAACACCGACTTCCGCCGGCCGCTCGGCACGATCGCCTACCATGCGCCCTGCCACCAGCGCGTGCAGAACATCGGCCCGCGGACGCGCGACGTGCTCGCGCTGATTCCCGGCACCGAGATCCAGGCTATCGAGCGCTGCTCCGGCCACGACGGCACCTACGGCGTGAAGGCGAAGACCTACGCGCTGTCGCGCAAGCTCGCCCGCCCGGTGGAGGCGCGCGTGCAGCAGATCGCGCCCGCGCACTTCGCCAGCGATTGCCCGATGGCCGGCGGCCACATCGCCCACGGCCTCGGCGATCGGCCGCAGGCGGAAAGCCCGATCAGCCTGCTGCGGCTGGCCTATGGCATCTGAGCCGGCCGCCACGCGAACGATCCGAGGAACCGAACCGCATGAACAAGCTCACCGCCGCCGACCTGCTCAGCCTCGAAGCCTACGCGCGCGAGCGCCCCGCCTTCCGCGCGCGCGTGATCGCGCACAAGCAGCCGCGCACCGTGCACCTCGGCGCGCACATCACGCTGCTCTTCGAGGATCGGCTCACCATCCAGTACCAGATCCAGGAGATGCTGCGCATCGAGCGCATCTTCGAGGCCGACGGCATCCGCGACGAACTCGACGCCTACAATCCGCTGATTCCCGACGGCGCGAACCTGAAGGCGACGATGCTGATCGAATACGCCGATCCGGCCGAACGCGCACGGCGCCTGGCGGAGCTGCGCGGCGTGGAAGACGCCGTGCTCCTGCACATCGACGCGCTGCCGGCGGTGCGCGCGATCGCCGACGAGGACCTGCCGCGCCGTACCGAGCAGAAGACCTCGGCCGTGCACTTCCTGCGCTTCGAACTGGCGCCGGATCACGTCGCCGCGTTCAAGCGCGGCGCCGCGGCGCGGCTCGCGGTCGGGCACCCGGCCTATCGCGCCGAGGCGGAGCTCGCCGAAACCACGCGCACCGCGCTGGCGCGCGATCTCGATTGAACGCGCGCCGGCTCTGGCCGTGGCTGCTCGCTGCGCTGGCGCTCGTCGCGCTGTGGCACGAGGCGCGCCAGCGACCGATCGCGCGCGCCCCGGGGGTGCTGGCCGCCGCCGCGCCGGAGCAGGACGATCTGCCCACCGACGCCACGCATTGGCGCAAGGGCGACATCGACCTCAGGCCGCTGGCGCGCTTCGCGGCGACCGCGCGGGTGCTGGCGCGCGCCGACTACCGCTTCGACCGGGAAGCCGAGCTCGCGCCGGTGGACCTCGCGCTCGGCTGGGGCCGCATGTCCGACAGCGCGGTGCTGGAAAAAGTGGACATTTCCCAATCGGCGCGTTTTTACTACTGGCAGGTGCGCGAATTTCCGATCCCGGAGCGCGAAATCGTCGAATCGAGCGCGAACATGCACCTCGCGCCGGCCGACACCGAGGTCGCGCGCGCGATCCGGCGCGTGCGCGTCGGCGACGTCGTCCACTTCGAGGGATATCTGGTCGAGGCGCGCTGGCCGGACGGCTACCGCTGGACGAGCTCGCTGACGCGCAGCGACTCCGGCCCCGGCGCCTGCGAACTGGTGTGGGTGGAACGCTTCACGATCGAACCGCGCCCGTGACGCTCAAGGCGGACAGTTCGGCGGCGGCGCCTCGCCGGCGCGCGGCCGGCAGCGCGCGGCCGTCGCGCCGACCTGGGCCCGCTGCGCGGCGGCCGCGGCGGCGTCGAACGCCGGTGCCGCGACGACGAACGCGCGGCGATAGCTCTGCCCCGCGAAATCGGCGGTGAATTGCCAGGTGCCGGGCGGCGCGTCGGCCGGCAGCGTGTATTTCCAGTCCCACGCCGTGCCCGAGTAGAACGGCTCGGGCAGATGCTCGCTGGCGAGATCGAAATCCCATTGCGCGAACACGCTGCCGTCCGGACGCAGGATGCGGAACTGCGTCACCTCGCCGTTGCGCTGGTCGCGGTACGAGGCGAACACCCACAAGGTGCCGCCGGGCGCGAAGACCTTCTGGAAGAAGGGCGTCTCGTCGATGGCGTGGCCGGCTTCATCGACGCCGCAGGCGATGAACCGCGGCTCGGCCGAGTGCGTGCTCAGGCTCACGATGTGCGGATCCTCGTAGGGCTGAAACACCGCCCAGCGATCCGGCGCCGGATTGCAGTCGCCGTGACGCGGATCGACCACCGCGCCCGCGGCGTCGCGCAGCTCGAAATGCAGATGCGGTCCGCTCGACTGGCCGGAGCTGCCGACCAGGCCGAGATAATCGCCCGCCGCCACGCGCGCGCCGATCGGCAGCGTGGTCACCGAACCGTTGCGCAGGTGCAGGTAGATCGCGGACAGGCCGTCGTCCTGCTGGATGCGCACGAAGTTCGGATCGGTGCTGCTGGCGATCGCGCAGTCGCGATCGAAATTGCCATCCGCCTTGGCCGCGATCACGCCGGGCGCCGCCGCCACCACCTGCACCAGACCCTGGTCCATCATCCACCACGGAAACGGCCACAGGTAATAGTCGGTGCCGGCGTGGTTGTAGCCGGTGTCGAGATCGTAGGTGCGTGTGCCACAAGTATAATCTTCCACAAATCCCGGATAGCGCGGGTCGTGATCGACGAAATACTTGGTGCCGTGGTAGTCGAACTGATCGAAGCCAGTGACCGGCTGGAGCGGCCAGAGCAGATCGTTCGCCGCCGTCGCTGCGGTCGGCGCGGCGAGCATGCCGGCGCGCCGCAACGCGGCCAGGTTCGCCGCCGTCTCGTGCTCGATTCGTTCGTGCCATGCCGGGCTCGGCGCGTCGGCGAAATCGCCGGGGCCGGTCACCCGGCCGCCCACCGGCGCCTGCGCCTGTGCCGCCGTCGCCAGCATCCAGAACAGCCACAGCCTCCGCCACATGATCGCCCTCCTCGGCCCGCCCGGCCGCGGCGGCAGCGAACTTACGCCGATCGCGTGACCGGCGCAACGGCGTCCCGCGCCGCGGCCTCGGCGCGCGCGAGGGCCGCGTCGAGATCGGCGAGCAGATCCTCCGCCGCCTCGATACCGACGGACAGACGCAGCAGACCGTCGCCGATGCCGGCACGGCGGCGGGCCGCGGCATCCATGCTGGCGTGGGTCATCGTCGCCGGATGCGCGATCAGGCTCTCCACGCCGCCGAGCGACTCGGCCAGGCTGAAGCAACGCAGGCCGTCGACGAACGCACGCGCCGCCGCCTCGCCGCCGCGCAGGTCGAAGCTCAGCATCGCGCCGAAGCCGCGCTGTTGACGGCGGGCGAGCGCGTGGCCGGGGTGCCGCGGCAGGCCGGGGAAGTATACTTTTTCCACCGCCGCGTGCCGCGCCAGCCGCTCGGCCAGCGCCGCGGCGTTGGCCTGTTGCACGGCCAGACGCGCCGCCAGGGTGCGCAGGCCGCGCAGGGTGAGATAGCTGTCGAACGGCGCGCCGGCGAGGCCGAGGCAGTTGCACCACCAGGCGAGTTCCTCGCCGAGCGCCGCGTCGGCCCACACCACCGCGCCGCCGACCACGTCGGAATGGCCGTTCAGGTACTTGGTGGTCGAATGCACGACCAGGTCGGCGCCGAGCGCGAGCGGTTGCTGCAGCGCCGGCGACAGGAACGTGTTGTCGACGACCACCAGCGCGCCAGCGGCATGCGCCCGGCGCGCGGTCGCGGCGATGTCGGTGATGCGCAGCAGCGGGTTGCTCGGCGTCTCGATCCACACCAGCCGCGGCCGACGCGCGAGCGCCGCGGCGAGCGCGGCGGGATCGGCAAAATCCACAAATTCCACTGTATACAATCCGCGCTCGGCCTGCGCCTGGAACAGGCGATGGCAGCCGCCGTAGCCATCGTGCGGCGCGACCAGGCGATCGTGCGGCCGCAGTTGCGCGGTGACCAGCGCGACGGCGGCCATGCCGGAAGCGGTCACCAGCGCGCCGGCGCCGCCTTCCAGCGCGGCGAGCGCGTCGGCCAGCAGGTCGCGGGTCGGGTTGCCGGAGCGGGTGTAGTCGTAGGCGCCCTTCCGGGCGAAGCCGGCAAAGCGGAAATTCGCGGAGAGGTGCAGCGGCGGCATCACCGCGCCATGGGCGGTATCCGCCTCGACGCCGGCGCGCGCCGCGATGGTGGCGCCGCGCCGGCTCATGCGCGGTCCTCCAGCGCCGCGCGCAGCAGCGCCGCCACCGCCGCGTCTTCCTTGAGGAAGGCGTCGTGGCCGAACGGCGAGGAGAGCTCGATGAGCTCGCACGGACCGCCGGCGCGCGCGGCGTACTCGGCGAGCAGCGACGGCGGCACGAGCAGGTCCTCGCGCACGGCGAGCAGCGTGGTCGGCGTGCGGATCGCCGCCGGATCGATGCGGTGCGTGTCGAGCGATGCACCGAGGCAGCGGAACGCGGCGGCGTCGAAGCGCGCGGCAAAGGCATCGCCGTGGTGCGCGAACCAGGCCAGCACGTCGCCCGCGCCGTCGGCGAAGCGGCGTTCGATGCCCTCGGGCGTGCGGTAGCTCAACAGCGCCAGCGCGCGCGCCCAGGCCAGCGCGGTGCGGCCGTCGCCGCCGAGATCGAGGAGGGCGCACTGGATGCGGCGCAGCCCCAGCGCGAACTGCCCGGCGCGATGCGCCGCGCTGAGCAGCACCAGCCGGCGCAGGCGCCGGCCGAGCAGCGCGGCGAGATGCTGCGCCACCGCGCCGCCGTAGGAGGCGCCAACCAGCAGGTGCACGCGGCGCAGCCGCAGGCGATTGAGCAGCAGGAGCAGCGCGCGCGCCTGATCGCTGGTGGCGATCGGTGGAAAATCGCGGTCGCCGCGCGGGCCGCTCGAGGCGTCCACGCCGCCGAGCCAATCGACGCCGAGCAGCCGGTAACGCGCCGGATCGAGCGCCCTGCCGACGCCGCACTGGCGCTCCCACCAGCCGCGACCGTCCGCCGCGACGCAGGCGCGATGCGCCGAGATGCCGCCCAGCACCACGACCACCGGCGCGGCGTCGGGACCGACGCACTGCCAGGCGAGCCGTGCGCCGCGCAGCGCCGCGCCGGATTCGAGCACGAACGGATCGGGCAAGACGAGCTCGCCGCGACGCCAGGCGAGCGCGCGGGTCGGCGCGCGCGCGGCGCGCGGGGTGCGATCGGCCGGCATGACGTCCCTCCGCGACAAAAGAGGGACGCATCCTACGTGTGCATCGTTTGGATGTCAAGACGTCTAGACGTATAGACGTCTATTTGCAGACACGATTCACGCCGGCTCCGCCGCCGGCGGCGTCCGCGTGCGCAGCGAGCCGATGAAGATGCCGAGCAGCGAGAGCAGCAGCCCGATCCAGTCCGGCGCGCCGGTCGGCCGCGCGAACAGGATCACGTCGAGCACGAACGACAGCGCCGGTTGCAGCAGCAGCAGCAGGCCGACCAGCGACGCCGGCAACTGCGGCATGGCGTGCGCGATCAGCACCCAACCGAGCACCTGACCGAACAGGCCGAGGCCGAGCAGCGCGGCCCACGACTGCGCGTCCGGAATGGCGTAGCCGTGGCCTTCGACGGCGACCGCGAGCGCCAGCATGCCCGCGCACAGCAGGCTGTTCAGGCACAGCACGCGCGCCGGATCGAGCGTCGGCCGCCTGAGCTGCGCCTGGCGCAGGCTGATGAGGTACACGGCGTAGGCGACCCCGGTGAGCAGGCCGAACCACACGCCGAGCCGGAACTGCGGCGTGAACGCGCTCCAGCGCACGCCGACCAGCAGCCACAGGCCGACCAGCGCGAGCGCGACGCCGAACACGAAGCGCAGGTGCAGCCGTTCGCGGTACACCACCACGCCGACGATGGCCATGATGAACACCTGGAAGTTGGCCGCCAGCGTCGCCAGGCCCGGACCGATGTCGCGGATACTGCGATGCCACAGCATCAGATCCGCGCAGAACGCGAGCGCCGGCAGCAGCAGCCACAGCACATCGGCCATGGCATAACCGCGCCACTGGCGGCGCGCGAGCAGCAGCCCGAGCAGCATCAGCCCGCCGAACAGCATGCGGTAGAACGCCGAAACCGTCGGCGCCACGTGCGCCCAGCGCACGAAGATGCTGGTGGTGCTGATCAATGCCGCGCCGGCGGTCATGCGCAGCAGGGCGCCGCGCGCGATGCGCGGAGTCACGGCGTGGCCGGCTCGTGCAGCGCGGCCACCGGCTCGGTCGCCGCTTCCGCCAGCCATTCGCGCAACGGCGCCAGCGCGAGGATGGCGTCCATGTAGGCGCGCTCACCCTCGCCGACGGCGACGTCGTAGCTCGCGAAGCGCAGCACCACCGGCGCGTACATCGCATCGGCGATACCGAACCCGCCGAACAGGAATGGCCCGCCTTCGCCGAAACGACGGCGCGCCTCGCGCCAGATCGTCCGCACCCGCGCGACGTCGCGCGTGGCCGCGTCGGCGAGCGGCGCGTGCGGCGCGCGCCGGCGGCAGTTCAACGGCAGCGCCTCGCGCAGCGCGACGAACCCGGCGTGCATCTCGGCGCTGATCGAACGCGCCTCGGCGCGGGCCGCGCGCGCGGCCGGCCAGCCGCGTCCGTCGAGAAATCGCTCGTTGACGTATTCGGCAATGGCGAGCGAGTCCCACACGCGGATGTCGCCGTCGTGCAGCACCGGCACGCGACCGGCCGGCGTGTACTGGCCAATGCGAGCGTAGAACTCCGGCGTGTCGAGCGGCAGCTTGATCTCGGTGAACGGCACGCCGAACTGGCGCAGCAGCAGCCACGCCCGCAGCGACCACGAGGAGTAGTTCTTGCTGCCGATGACGAGAGTGAGCGCTGCGCTCATCTACACCGGCTCCGGCAACCAGCCCGGACCGGATTCGGGGCGTTCGCGCACCTCGGCGAGCTCGGCATCGATGCGCTCGGCGATGCCGCGCGCACGCGGTCCGTCCGGTTCGGCCACCATGACATTGACGAGCGCGAGCGGCGGCAACTCGCCGACCGCACCGGTCAGGTACTGGCCGCTGACGAAGGCGGGGATGCCCTCCTGCTCGAGCGCGTTCTTCACCAGATTGGCGTCGATGATGTTTTCCGCGCGGTAGACGATCTGCATCGGGCGCCTGCGTTCCGCGATGGCCGTTCGCCCACGCTAATCGATCCGCGCCCGGCCGTAAAGCGGCCGGCGCCGCGAGCGGGCCGATCCGAGACGGAGCGCGGCTTTCGCCGTCGGCAGCGGCCGGCTACACTTGCGTCTTTGCGTGACGTGATGCGCCGCGCCCCATGACCGACGCCAGTTCCGCCAGCAACAATTTCATCCGCCAGATCGTGCTCGAGGACCGCGCCGCCGGCAAGCATGGCGGCCGCGTCGCCACGCGCTTCCCGCCCGAACCGAACGGGTATCTGCATCTCGGCCACGCCAAGTCGATCTGCCTCAACTTCGGCATCGCGCGCGAGTTCGGCGGCACCTGCAACCTGCGCTTCGACGACACCAATCCGACCAAGGAGGACCTCGAATACGTCGAGGCGATCCAGGCCGACGTGCGCTGGCTCGGCTTCGACTGGCACGAGCTGCGCCACGCCTCGGACTACTTCGAGGTGTTCTACCTCTGCGCGGAGAAGCTGATCCGCGACGGCAAGGCGTACGTCTGCGACCTGTCCGCCGACGAGGTGCGCGCCTACCGCGGCACCCTCACCGAGCCGGGGCGCGATTCGCCGTGGCGCGAGCGCAGCGTCGAGGAGAATCTGGATCTGTTCCGGCGCATGCGCGCCGGCGAGTTCGCCGACGGCTCGCGCACGCTGCGCGCCAAGATCGACATGGCGAGCGGCAACATCAATCTGCGCGATCCGGCGCTGTACCGCATCCGCAAGGTGCCGCACCAGAACACCGGCGACGCCTGGTGCATCTATCCGATGTACGACTACGCGCACTGCATCAGCGACGCGGTGGAAGGCATCACCCACTCGCTGTGCACGCTCGAGTTCGAGGATCACCGCCCACTGTACGACTGGTGTCTCGAACAGCTCGACCTGCCGAACCACCCGGAACTGACCGAGCCGCTGCGCCGCGCCGGACTCGCCTGCACGCCGAGCCGGCCGCAGCAGATCGAATTCGCGCGCGGCAATCTCGATTACACGGTGATGAGCAAGCGCAAGTTGATGGCGCTGGTGCAGGACGGCCTGGTCGCCGGCTGGGACGATCCGCGCATGCCGACCCTGTCCGGCGCGCGCCGGCGCGGTTTTCCGCCGGCGGCGATCCGCCTGTTCTGGGAGCGCGCCGGCGTGACCAAGCAGAATTCGGTGATCGAATTCTCGGTGCTCGAAGGCTGCGTGCGCGAAGTGCTCGACGCCACCGCACCGCGGCGCCTGGCGGTGCTCGATCCGCTCAAGCTCGTCATCGACAATCTGGCGGACGACCACCGCGAGACACTCACCTTCCCGAATCACCCGAAGAACGACGGCTTCGGCACACGCGCGGTCGCCTTCTGCCGCGAGCTGTGGATCGAGCGCGACGATTTCCGCGAAGTGCCGCCGAAAGGCTTCCATCGGCTGGTGCCGGGCGGCGAGGTGCGCCTGCGCGGCGTCGGCATCGTCAAATGCATCGATGTGGTAAGAGATGCCAGCGGCGCGGTCGTCGAACTGCACGGCACGCTCGATCCCGACACCCGCCCGGGCCGGCCCGGCGCCGAGCGCAAGGTGAAGGGCACCATCCACTGGGTCAGCGCGCGCGACGCGGTGCCGGCCGAGGTGCGCCTGTACGATCGCCTGTTCACCGTGCCCGATCCGGACGACACCAGCGACGGCCGGAGCTATTCCGATCACCTCAATCCGCAGTCGCTGCGCACGGTGACCGGCTACGTCGAGGCGTCGCTCGCTGCGATCGCGCCGGAGAGCGCGTTCCAGTTCGAACGGCTCGGCTATTTCGTCGCCGACCGCCACGATCACGCGCCGGGCCGACCGGTGTTCAACCGCACCGTCACCCTGCGCGATTCGTACGCGAAAGCGGTCGGCGGCTAGGCGCATGATCCTCGCGCAACTGCATCTCACCCTGCCGGTGTGGCTGCGCGAAGCGGTCGATGAATCGCGCCCGTATCCGGACGACGAAGCCAAGGTCGCGCTGGCCATCGAGCTCGCCCGGCGCAACGTCGAGCAGCGCAGCGGCGGGCCGTTCGGCGCGGCGGTGTTCGCCGAAGACGGCCGTCTGGTATCGGTCGGCGTCAATCGCGTGATCGAACAGAGCTGCTCGCTCGCCCACGCCGAGATCATGGCCTACATGCTGGCGCAGCAGCGATTGCAACGCTACCGCCTGAACGACGGCGGCGGCCGCTTCGTCCTCGCCACCAGCGCGCAGCCCTGCTGCCAGTGCTACGGCGCGACGGTGTGGGCCGGCATCGACGAGCTGCTGATCGGCGCGCGCAAGGAAGACGTCGAGGAACTCACCGACTTCAACGAAGGCCCGCTGCCGGCCGACTGGATCGGCGAACTGCAACGCCGTGGCATCGCCGTGCGGCGCGACATCCGGCGCGAGGACGCGCGCGCCGTGCTGCGGCGGTACACGGAACTCGGCGGGATTTCCTACTGATCGTCGCCGGGAAAAAGAAAGGGGCGCCGAAGCGCCCCCGAATCGGTGACGGCGCAAGCGCAGGCCGCGCTTGCGCCATCGGCACTCACTGTGACGCGTTGACCTGCACCGGCAGGATCGGCGTGACCGCGTCGTTGCTGCTCAGGCACAGATACCCGGTCGCACTGGTGCCGCCCAGCGGCGCGGTGGCCGTGACGGTTACCGGCGCGGAGCTTGCACCGCCCAACGCCAGCGGGAAGCCCGTGGCGCTGAGCCACGACGGCGGTACGCAGGACGCCGAGCTTTCCAGATGCATGGCGAGGCCAGCTCCGGTCGCCGGATCGATGGCGTTCCAGGCCGGCGACGGCAACTGCGGGCCGATCGTGACCGCGGAAGAACCGGAGCCATTGGTGCTGGTCAACCAGTACCAGGCCTCCGTGCAGCCCGATCCACCGTCATTGCAGGGCAAGGTGGGATAGACCACCAGCCAGTAGTGACCCGCCGGCAGCATCGTATTGGTACCCGCCGCGACCAGATCCAGGCTGATGTCGCCGCCGAACGGGCCCGTCACGCTCACGCCGGCGCCACCCGCGGTCGAGTCGAAGCTCCACACCGTCGCACCACCGGTATCCGGATCGCTGCTCGGCTTGCCGCTGGCGTCGCTGTAGATGCGCCAGTGCACCGCCAGACTCGGGCCGAAGCTCGACAACGTATTGTTGGCGACGAAACCGGGAGCGAAGATCTTCGTCAGATTGACGGGCGTATTGCCGGTGATGGTGAAGTCGTCCGCGGCGAAGAAGTCCGAATCGCTGCCGACGCGCCCGGTGTACTGCGTGCTCGTGTAGCCGTACGAATTGCCGCTGATCTGATTGCTCCACACGTATGGCACGCTGCCGGTCGTCGCTTGCGTCACGCTCAACGTCGGTCCGCCAACGTTGGATACGTTCTCCGTGCCACTCGCGGAACCGGCGCCGACTCCCGTGATCGACAACGGATTCGGCGCGGCCGCGATCGTCGGCGGCGGCACCGCAATCGCCATCGTCAGATGCAACGGCGTGAGGCTCGCGTCACTCGGTGTCAGCGTGACTTCGGCGAAATGGAAGCTGCCGTCCGACGGCAGTCCGGAGGAGTTGACCGCGAACGTCACCGGCCGTGTCGCGTGCGCCGCGATCGAGAAGCTCGATGGGCTCACGGTCACCGCCGAGAAGCCGGGGTTCGGCCCCGCGGCAACCGAAGCGGTCCAGGTGACGGCGTGGTCCTGGGTGCTGCGGAACTTGCGGGTGAAATTGCACGAGTTGATGCACTTGGCATTCTGCAGGCTCGCCAGGTTCAGCGTGGTCGGATCACCACCGGAGCCAGGATTGGCGTTGGTGAAGGACAGGCCGGTTTCGTTCATCACCAGGCCCGCATGGCTGGCGACGAAGTCTTGCAGGCGCCCCGAGCCGCGATCGAAGTAATCGCTCGGCGTCGTGCCGTTGGCCTTGGTCAGCCCCGCCTCCTTGGCCGTCATCATCAGTGCCGACTTGGCTTCCAGCGGCGTCCAATCCGGATGCAAGCCAAGCATCAGCGCACCGGAACCGGTGGTGTGCGGCGTCGCCATCGACGTGCCGTTGTACAGCGCCACGAGATTCGGACCGTTGCCGCTGCCGTCGTTGGCGATGGCCGCAAGAATGTTCACGCCGGGCGCCTGGACATCCGGCTTGACGAGGTTGACCGTCGTCGGGCCGAGCAGGCTGAAGTTCGCCAATACATCCGGCTGCTGCGGCTGACGGATCGGCGGATACGGAATGACCGCCGTGCCGGTATTCGAGTTGGCAGACAGGAAGGCTTGGAAATTGAAGCCCTGTGCCTGCGTGATCGAATACACCGGAACCGTCGCGCCGGCTACGGAGGGAGTGAATGGCGCCTCGGGACGATTGTCGGAGATGACCACGGCGATCGCCCCAGCGTTCACCGCATTGGTCACCTTGGTCGAAAAACTGCACGTACCACGACTCACCAGCGCGATGGCGCCGCTGAATTGCCCGGCCGTGTAGGCGGAACAGCCGTCGCTGCCGCTGGTGTTGTTGATATGAAACGCGGGACTGAGCACGATGTTGGCGGCGATGGTCCCCGTCGGCGGGGTATCGCCGCTGCCTTCGGTCAGTGGCTGATTCTGCACGTTGGACGGTGGCGTACCGGGACCCGTGATGGAAAGGTCGGGCGCAATCGCTCCACCCGTGTGGGTACCGGCCGCCACGGTCGTGACCCACGGCTCCCAATGATTGGCCGTGCCGGGCGCCTGGGTCGGCACGCTGGCGCTGGTGTTGCCCGCCGCCGCGGCGACGAAGATGCCGGCATCGGCCGCGGACAGGAACGCCAGTGACGTCGAGTCGTTCCAGGGAGTGGTGCCGCCGCTGATCGAATAGTTCAGCGCGTCGACGATGCCGTCCTTGATCGCTTGATCGACCGATGCCGACGTGGCGGCAGTCGAACATTGCACATTCGTATCCGGCGAGCAGGCGTAGTAGATCACCAGATTCGCGTGCGGTGCGACACCGGCGATATTGGCCGTATAGCCACTCAGCGTGGCGGAGCGGAAATCGCCGGCGGCCGTACTCGCCGTGTGGCTGCCGTGGCCCTGCGTATCCTCGACGGAGAATTGAGTGGGGCAAGGACCGGTGCAGCTTCCGGTCAAGTCGATCTCGTCGTAGGCACCGATCACCTTGTCGTTGCAGCCGGCGAGACTGATGCCGGTGGGACCGCCACCGAGATTGCACTGGCCGATGAAGTTCCCCGAGCCGAGCGGATTCTGGATGGTGTAGCCCTTGGCGTCGGTGACGGCGAACGACGGACTGAGACTGTTGTAGCCGGTGTCGATATCGCCGATCACCATGCCATCGCCGAGATAGCCGCCGGTCGTGTCGAAGCCGCTGGCGAACAGCGTGTCCTGGCCGGCGGGCGTTCCCCACCAGACCGAGGCGGCGCCGATGAAACCTGGTCCGATATCCGTGGCCAATGCGTGCGGCCGATCACGTTCCACCGCAACCACACCTGGCACGGAGGCGACGGCCTGCGCCTGTTCCGGCGTGAGCTCCAGCAGCACGGCGTTCAAGGCGTGCTGCATGGCATAGCGCGGCGTCACCGGTTGCTTCAGCGCCGTCGCGATGTCGGCCAGATGCAGTTGCTGCTGCTGTTGCACGTACTGAACGTAGCTCTTGGCCTGCGGACTCATCACGTCCAGGCGCGCGCGTCCATTCTTCATGATCTTGAGCGGAATGGAACTGATGCCATTGACTGGCTTGCTGCCCACCACCGAGTTGTACTCGGCCAGCGGCGCCTCCTCGAAGCGCACGATGTAGCGGGCCGGGGCGTCCACGGCGGACAATCCCACCAGCGCGGACTGATGGCCGGTACTGGCGTCGTCGGTCGCTGGCAGCGCAATCGCGTACAAACGATGCGCCGTGAAACCGGAAACGGCGACCAGCGCCGAAATCGTTGCCGCGAGCGTGCGCGGCCGAATCGGAAAACGGGAATTCACGTATCTTTCCTCCCTACGGCATTGCCTCGATGCGAACCGCCTGCTCTACGACCGAACCGACGGCGTGTCATGCCGCGACGAGCGAACGTGGCGGCCCCCTGAAGCGGCGCAGACTACAACGGCAAGCCGCACGTGTCGAGTGATACTTGGACAGGCCACCCGAAGACGCCAGCGCCCATGCCCCACCTCCGCCCCCACCTGCGCGGCCTGATCGTCAAGCTCGCGCTGTTCTACGTGCTGCTGTCGCTGCCGTGTCTGGCGCTGGTCGAGGCCGGCATCCTGCTGGTCGAGTTCGGCCGCTTCCGCGCGGCGGTGGAGGGCGGCTCGCTCGCGCGCGCGGCCGAGGCTGCCGCCGCCGAACTCGCGGCGGCGTGGCCGGCGGCGGGCGACGAGGCGCGGGAACTCGCGCTGTTCGTCGAGTCGCTGCGTCTGCGCCTGCAACGTCCGCGCGGCGGCTTGCTCGAGGACGAGTCGTATCTTCTCGTGGAGCTTTCCGCCGAGCCGATCGCGGTGGCGGTGCTGGCGCCGGACGGACGGGTGCTGGCGCGCGCGCCCGCCACCTTCGCCTGGCGCGAGGCGCTGCCGTCGGCCGATGCGGACGCCTGGCGCGCGGTGACGTCGGCGGCGACCATGCTGCCGCCGCGCGACGATGCGGATTTCGTGCGCCGCGCGCTGGCGCCGGTGCGCGCGGCCGACGGCCGCCTGCGCGGCGTGCTCGCGATCGAGCTGCGCCTGCCGCTGCCGTGGCATCGGTTTCTTTCCGACCTCAGCCTGGAATGGCCGATCGTGCTCGGCTATCTCGTCGTGTTCGGCCTGGCCTCGTCGCTGTTCCTCGCCGCCTGGGTCACGCGCCGGCTCAATCGCGTGGCGCGCGCGGCGCACGCCTGGAGCCGCGGCGATTTCAGCGATCGCATCGACGATCCCGCGCGCGACGAGCTCGGCCGGCTGTCCGCGCAGCTCGACGACATGGCCTTGCAGCTTCGCGATCTGATGCGCTCGCGCGCGGAACTGGCCACGCTCGCCGAGCGTCAGCGCCTGGCGCGCGATCTGCACGACACCGTGAAGCAGAAGGCGTTCGCGTTGAATCTGCAGATCGCCGGCGCGCGCCGTCTGCTCGGCGAACACGCGGCGGCCGAGCGGCTGGCGCAGGCCGAGCGCCTGAGCCGGCAGATCCAGCAGGAACTCGCCGCCATCCTCGACGAGCTTCGCGCCGGCGGCGGCATCAGCCTCGCGGCGCGCCTGCGCGAGCGCGCGCGCGAGTGGGCGCAGACCAGCGGACTCGCGCTCGATCTCGACGTCGCCGAGCTGCCCGGACTCGCGCCGCCGCACGCCGAGGCGCTGCTGCGCATCGCCGACGAGGCGCTCGCCAACGTGCTCAGGCACAGCGGCGCGAGCCGCGTGCGGGTGAGCCTCCGTCGCGACACCGACGCGGCCGAGCTCGCGATCGTGGATAATGGCCGCGGCACCACGGAGGACGATCGCCCCGGCATGGGCCTCGCCAACATGCGCGAGCGCGCGCTCGCCCTGCCCGGCGGGCGTTTCGTGCTCGAGCGCGCGCCGGAATCCGGCACCCGCGTGTGCGTGCGTTTTTCCCTGGCCCGGAGCAATCCACCATGAATCCGCCGATCCGCCTCGTCGTCGCCGACGATCACGTGCTGGTGCGTCAGGGCATCCGCGCGTTTCTCGACACCTGCGTCGATCTCGTCATCGTCGGCGAGGCCGAGGACGCCGCCGCGGCGGCCGCGCTGTGCGCGCGCGAGCGTCCGGACGTCGCGCTGGTCGATCTCGTCATGCCGGGCGGCGGCATCGCCGCCACCCGCGCGATCCGCGCCGAAAGTCCGGCGACGCAAGTGATCCTGATCACTTCGTTCGAGGACGCGCCGCAGATCCTCGCCGGCCTGGAAGCCGGGGCGCTGTCGTGCCTGCTCAAGGACATCGATGCCGAGGGCCTCGCCGCGGCGATCCGCAAGGCCGCGCGCGGCGAGGCGGTGCTGCATCCGCGCGTGGCCGGGTTCCTGCTCGAGGCGCTGCGTCGCGACGACACCACGGACCGCGCGCTGGCCGCGCTCAGCCAGCGCGAGCGCGAAGTGCTCACGCTGATCGCCGAGGGCCTGAGCAATCAGGACATCGGCGCGCGTCTGGCGATCTCGGAAAAGACGGTCAAAACCCACGTCAGCAACATCCTCGCCAAGCTCGACGTCGCCGATCGCACCCAGGCCGCGGTGTACGCCTGGAAGAGCGGCCTGAAGCAACGCGCGGCCGCCACGGCGAAATCGTGAGCCGACCGTGTGGCTGGTCGCCCTCTGCCGCGCCGGCTTCGAGCGCGAATGCGCCGAGGAGATCGCCGAGCGCGCGCGGACCGCGCGCCTGGTGCTCGAACCGCAGTTCGCGGTCGGCGACGCTTTCGTCATCGCCGCGACCGACGCCGCCGAAGCCGAACTCGCGCGCGTCTTCGCCTGGCGCGAGCTGATCTTCGCCCGCCAGAGCCTGATCGCGTTCGCGCGCCTCGCCGAGCTGCCGCGGCACGACCGCGTGGCGCCGATCGTGCAGGCGCTCACCGCGCGCGACGAGCGGTTCCGCGAGGTCTGGCTCGAGGCGCCCGACAGCGAGGCAGGCCGGCGCCTGGCGCCGCTGTGCCGCGGTCTTGGCGCCGCGCTCGACGTCGCGCTGCGCGACGCGCAGCGGCTCGATCCGGCCGCGCCGCGCCGGCTGCACGGCTTTTTTCCACAAAGCGACAAAGTATATCTTGCCGCCGCCGACCCGGCCGCCACCGCGCCGTGGCCGCAGGGCGTGCCGCGCCTCAAGTTCCCGCGCGGCGCGCCGAGCCGCTCGACGCTGAAACTCGAGGAGGCGTTGCTGGTGCTGCTCGATGCGACCGAGCGCGCGCGCTGGCTCACGCCCGGCATGACCGCGGTGGACCTGGGCGCCGCGCCCGGCGGCTGGACCTGGCAATTCGTGCGTCGCTCGATCCGCGTGATCGCGGTCGACAACGGCGCGATCGCGCGCACGCTGCTCGACTCCGGCCTGGTCATCCACCGGCGCGAGGACGGCTTCCGCTTCCGCCCGGCGCAGCCGGTGGACTGGCTGCTGTGCGACATGGTCGAACAGCCGCGCCGCGTCGCCGAACTCGTCGCCCGCTGGCTCGCCACCGGCGACTGCCGACGCGCGCTGTTCAATCTCAAGCTGCCGATGAAACAGCGCTACGCCGAGACCCGACGCTGCCTCGACCGCGTGCGCGCCGTGGCCGCGGAACTGCGCGCCAAGCAGCTCTATCACGACCGCGAGGAAATCACCGTATTCGCGCGGCGGACGTGAAGGTGCCCGCGTCGGTGTGGACCGTGGCGGTTGCGGTATCCTTGGCGCCCATCCACTGATCGGGGCCGGGCGACCGGCCCCGCTTTTTGCGCGAGATTCCATGCGACGCTTCCGCTCGTTCCTGCCGCTGCTGGCGCTGATCGCCCTCGGCATCGCCCTGCTCGCCTCCGGCACGCTCGACCGGTTCCGGCCGGAGACGCTGGCCGTGGAACAGGCGAGCCTGCAAGCCCGGATCGCCGCGCATCCGCTGCTCGCCGCGCTGCTGCAGGTCGGCGCGGTGACCTTGTCGATCGCCACCGGCATTCCCGGCGTGGTGGTGTTGATCTTCGCCGGCGGCATGCTGTTCGGCGTCGCCTTCGGCACGCTGCTGTCGAGCCTCGGCGTGACCCTCGGCGCGCTGATCCTGTTCCTCGCCAGCCGCCATGCGTTCCGTGCGCATCGGCCGGGCGATACGCCGGGTCTGGTCAGTCGCCTGCACGGCGGCTACCACCGTCATCCGGTGAGCTACACCTTCTTCCTGCGCCTGGTGCCGTTCTTTCCGTTCGGCGGCGTCACCATCGGGCTGGCCTGGTTGCGCTGTCCGCTGTGGCTGTTCCTGAGCGCGACCGCGGCCGGCGGCGCGTTGATGACCGGCATCGAAACCGCGCTCGGCGCCGGCCTGGCGAGGAATATCGGCACGAACCGCGCCATCAGCCTCGATCTGCTGCACGATCCGGCGGTGATCGTGCCGCTCGTGGCGCTGGGCCTGCTCGCGCTGGTGCCGGTGGCCATCGGCCGCTGGCGCACGCGCCGGCGCGGCTCCGGCTCGCCTTGAATCGCGCCCGGGCAAATTGAGCGGGCGGGCTCGCATCGGCTATCCTGCCGCCGTTTTTTCACCTCCCGGACGCGCTCGCCTTGACCCCCGCCCACGCCAACGCCCCGCGGCCGTCGTTCTGGCGCGCGCTCGTGCTGAGCCTTGCGGTGGCGGCGCTCAACTTCGCGCTGTGGGCCGCGCTCAACCGGCCGACCGAGCCGCCCGGCTGGACCGGCAAGATCGGCGGCCTCGCCTACGCGCCGTACCAGCGCTACCAGAATCCGAACCGGCTGATCTATCCCGGCACCGAGGAGATCGACGCCGACCTCAAACGGCTGTCGCGTTATACCGACCACATCCGCATCTACACGGCGCTGGAAAATCCCGTGGTGCCGGCGATCGCGAAGAAGTACGGCCTGAAGGTGGCCGCCGGCGCCTACCTCGACCACCGGCTCCAGCACAACGACGACGAGATCGCCGCGCTGATCGAGACGGTGCGCGCCAACGACAACGTCAATCGCGCGATCGTCGGCAACGAGACGCTGCTGCGCAACGACATGGGCGTGGATGCGCTGATCGGCTACATCGATCGCGTGCGCGCGCAGGTGAAGGTGCCGGTGTCGACCGCGGAACCCTGGCACATCTGGCTCAAGTATCCGCAGCTCGCCAGGCACGTCGATTTCATCACCGTGCATCTCCTGCCCTACTGGGAAGGCTACCCGCGCAAGGACGCCATCGGCCTGTACGTGCTGATGCGCTACTACCAGTTGCAGAGCGCGTTTCCCGGCAAGCGCATCGTCATTGGCGAAGTGGGCTGGCCGTCCTCGGGCGACCGCATCAAGGGCGCCACCGCCTCGGTCGCCGACGAGGCGCTGTTCATCCGCCAGTGGCTCAACGTCGCCGCCGAGCGGCACCTCGACTACTATCTGATGGAAGCGTTCGATCAACCGTGGAAGGAACCGTTCGAGGGGCGCGTCGGCGCGTACTGGGGTCTGTTCGGCGCCGATCGCGAACCGAAGTTCGCGCTCGCCGGCAGCGTCGTCGAGGATCCGAACTGGCCGTGGAAGGCGGCGATCTCCGGCCTGCTCGCGCTGCTGCCGATGTTCTGGTTCGCGCGGCACTTCATGCGCTTCAAGGCGCAGGGACTGTTCTTCTACTGCGCGCTGTTGCAGCTTTCCGCCTCGCTCCTGGTGTGGTCGGCGACGCTGCCGTTCGCGTTCTATCTCGATCCGGTCGACTGGGCGATGCTGCTGATCCTGGCGCCGGCGCAGCTTGCCATCGTGCTGATCCTGCTGATCAACGGCTTCGAGTTCACCGAGGTACTGTGGCGCAAGCGCTGGCTGCGCGAATTCCACCCGCTGCCGCCGTTGCCGCCGGAGCAGCAGCCGTTCGTGTCGGTGCATCTGGCCTGCTGCAACGAGCCGCCGGAAATGGTGATTCTCACGCTCGATTCGCTCGCCGCGCTCGACTACGAACATTTCGAGGTGCTGGTGATCGACAACAACACCAAGCGCCCGGAGATCTGGCAGCCGGTCGAGGAACACTGCCGCAGGCTCGGCCCGCGCTTCCGTTTCTTCCATCTCGATCCGTGGCCCGGCTTCAAGGCCGGCGCGCTCAACTTCGGCCTCAAGGAGACCGATGCGCGCGCCGAGATCGTCGCGGTGATCGATGCCGACTACGCCGTGCGCCCGGACTGGCTGCGCGCGCTCGCCGGCCATTTCGCCGATCCGAAAGTCGCCGTCGTGCAATGCCCGCAGGCGCATCGCGACTGGGAGCACAACGCCTTCCGGCGCATGACCAACTGGGAATACGACGGCTTCTTCCGCATCGGCATGCACCACCGCAACGAGCGCAACGCCATCATCCAGCACGGCACCATGACCATGGTCCGGCGCGGCGCGCTGGAATCGACCGGCGGCTGGTCGGAATGGACGATCTGCGAGGACGCCGAACTCGGCCTGCGGCTGATGCACGCCGGCTACGACACGATCTATGTCGACGAGATCATGGGCCGCGGCCTGACGCCGGCGGATTACACCGCGTACAAATCGCAGCGTTACCGCTGGGCGTTCGGCGCGATGCAGATCCTCAAGGCGCGCTGGCACTGGCTGACCGAACGCGGCCCGCTCAGCGCCGGCCAGCGCTTCCATTTCCTGACCGGCTGGTTCTCTGGTTCGCCGACGCGCTGCATCTGGCCTTCACCCTGCTCGCGCTCGGCTGGACCGCCGGCATGATCGGCCTGCCGGAATACTTCAACCTGCCGCTCGATCTGTTCATCTATCCGGTGCTCGGCTTCTTCCTGTTCAAGGCCGCCTTCGGCATCATCCTGTACCGCGTGCGCGTGCCGTGCTCATGGCGCGACACGCTCGCCGCCTCGATCGCCAGCATGGGCCTGTCCCACGCCATCGCCCGCGGCATCTATCTCGGGCTGTGGAAGAAGCGCGGCGAATTCGTGCGCACCGCCAAGAGCCGGCGACTGTCGCAGCGGCCGAATCCATTCGCCGCGGTGCAGGAGGAACTGCTGATGTTCCTCGCCATTTGCCTCGGCATCGCCGGCATGCTGCACGCGGTCGGCATCGCCTACATCGAGGGCAAGCTGTGGATCGCCATCCTGTGCGCGCAGGCGATTCCGTATCTTTCCGCCCTGGTCAGCGCCTGGGTCGCGTGGCGGGCGGGGGAGAAGATTGGTTGAGGGCCGAGGGCTGGAGGCTGACGGCCGGGAGCTGGGGGCCGAGGGCACTTCCCGCTCACCGCTCACCGCTCACGCGCGCGAGGGCCGGGGGCTGTGAAGCTTTTTCCACTTCCCACTCCCCACTCCTCACTCCCTACCGCCCCGCAGCGTGCCGCACCAAGGCGCGCTTGAGCGGCGTGAGGCGATCGACCAGGGCGAGGCCGGCGCCGCGCAGTGCGGCGAGCGGCGGCGCCGCGCTGCCGAACAGGCGCTGGATCGCGTCGAAGGCGTGCGCCGACAACGTATCGTCGCTGCGCCGGCGGCGCGCGTAGCGGCGCAGAGTATACTCTGCTGCAAAATCCCTTTTTTCCGAGCGCGCCGCGGTCAGCGTGGCGACCAGCTCCGCGACGTCGCGCAGGCCGAGATTGACGCCCTGTCCGGCCAGCGGATGGACGACGTGCGCGGCGTCGCCGACCAGCACGGCACGCGGCGCGAGGTAGCGCTCGGCCAGACGCAGGCGCAGCGGCAGCGCGGCGCGCGGCGTGGTCGCGACGATGCGGCCGAGCCGGAAGTCGAACGCCGCGCCGAGCTCGGCGCAAAACGCGGCGTCGTCGAGCGCGAGCAGGCGCGCCGCCTCGCGCTCCGGCACCGACCACACGATCGAACTGCGCCCGTCGGCGAGCGGCAGGAAGGCGAGCGTGCCCCCCGGCAGGAAGCGCTGCCACGCGGTGGCCTGATGCGCGCGCTCGGTCGCGACATGGGCGACGATGGCGCGCTGATGGTAGTCGCGCTCCCGCACGGCGATGCCGAGCCGGTCGCGCAGCGCGGAATCCGCGCCGTCGGCCGCCACCACCAGACGGGCGCGCAACGACGTACCGTCGTCGAGCGCGAGCGTGCGCCATTGCCCGTCCGCCGTGGTGCCGACGACTCGCGCCGGGACGCGCAGCGCGACGCGGCCGTCCGCGGCGAGCGCCCGCCACAGCATGTGCTGGATCAGGCGATTCTCGACGATCCAGCCGAGCGCCGCCTCGCCGCGCTCGGCGCTGTCGAAGGCGAGTTCGCCCGGGGCGAGCGCGTCCCAGACCCGCATGCGCCGGAACGGACTCGCGCGCGCGGACGCAATGGACGTCCAGACGTCCAGACGTCCGAACAGGTCCGCGGCGGACGGCGCCAGCGCGACCACGCGCAGGTCCACCTCGTCGCCGGCGCGCCACGGCGGCGGCTCGCGCGCGTCGAGCACGGCGACGTCGAAGCCTTCGCGCGCGAGCGCGAGCGCCAGCGCCGCGCCGACCATGCCGGCGCCGACCACGGCGACGTCGTGGCTGGTCATGCCGATCCTCCGCCCCGCTCGCGCACCGGCACGCCCAACGCCAGGCGCGGCACCTCGCCGCGGAAGCCCATGCCGTGACGCACGAGCCGATCCTTGAGCGGCGCCACCCGATCGAGCGCGAGCAAGCCGAGACTGCGCAGCCATTTCCGCGGCGCCGACTCGCCCACGGTCACGCGCGCCAGCGTGTCGCTCAGCGCCGCGGTCTCGGCGTGATCGACGCGCCGGCGCTCGGCGTAGGCCGCGAGCAGGTCGGCGTCGCCGGGATCATCGCCGCGCGCCGCGGCGTCCACCAGCAGTTCGGCCAGCGTCAGCGCATCGCGCAGACCGAGATTGAAGCCCTGCGCGGCGACCGGATGCAGCGTCTGCGCGGCATTGCCGATCAGCACCGCGCGCGGCGCGACGAGGCGCCGCGCCCGCACGCGCCGCAGCGGATACGCCGCGCGCCGACCGGGTCGCGCGAGTGCGCCGAGCCGCCAGCCGAAGCGTTCCTGGACCCGCGCGATGAAGCCGTCGTCGTCGAGCGCCGCCACCTCGGCGGCCTGCGCGGCGGGCACGGTCAGCACCACACCGACGCGGCGCGCGGCGAGCGGCAGCACGGCGAGTGGCCCCTCCGCGGTGAACCGCTCGTAGGCGCAGCCGTCCCAGCGCGCCGGCGTCAGCGTGGCGACGAAGGCGGTCTGCGCGTAGTCGAACGTCTCGGCGCCGATGCCGAGCGCCGCGCGCACGAACGAATCGGTGCCGTCGGCGCCGACCAGCAGGCGCGTGCGCAGCGTGCGTTCGCCATCCGCGGTCGTGAGGCGCGCCTCGAGTGCGTCGCCTGCCGGCGCAAGTGCGGTCAGCTTCGCCGGCGCGTAGCGCGCGAGCGCGCGGCAGTCGGCCAGCCGCGCGAGCAGACCGTTGCCCAGCTCGCGTGCGGGCAGCACCGCACCGAAGGCGTCCACGCCGTGCGCCGCGGCATCGAGCCGAAGCGCGCCGAACTCGCCGCGGCGGCTGACGTGGATGCGCGTGATCGGCGTGGCGCGCGCGCCGACCTCGGCCCAGACGCCGAGCGCCTCCAGCGCGTTGACCGTGGCCCGCGCCAGCGCGAGATGGCGCTCGTCGTAGCTCGGCTGGTGATTCGCTTGCGCCGGCGCGGCCTCGACCAACGCCGCGCGCAACCCGGCGCGTTCGAGGGCGATGGCGAGACTCGCGCCGACCAGACCACCGCCGACGATCACGATGTCGTGGTCGTGTCGCATGGGGAGGATGATAGCGTAGCGGGAAGCGGGAAGTAGGGAGTGGAAAGAGCTGTTCAGCCCTCAGCCCTTGGCCCTCAGCCCTCGCACCTCTGCTACCCTCTCCCCGCATGGACCTCATCCTCGTTCGCCACGGCGACGTCGAAGCGCGGCCCGGACTGTGCCTCGGCCAGACCGACGCGCCGCTGTCGGCCGCCGGTTTCGGCGCCGTGCAGCAGCTCGCGGCCACCTGGACCGAACCGGCGCCGCGCTTTCTGTTCTCCAGCGATCTCAAGCGCGCGCACCAGGCCGCCTCGATCTTCGCCGCGCGCTTCGCCATCGAGCCGCTGACCGACGCGCGCCTGCGCGAGGTGCATCTCGGCGAGTGGGACGGCAAGCGCTGGGACGAGGTCATGCGCAGCGACGCGGCGCGCTACGAGCACTGGGCGAACAACTGGGTGATCCAGGAAGCGCCGAAGGGCGAGAGTTTCGCCGACGTCATCCGTCGCACCGGCGCGTGGCTGTCGTCGCTGCTCGCCTCCACCCGCGAGGACGACGTCGTGCTCGCGGTGGCACATGCCGGCTCGATCCGCGCCCTGCTCTGCCACGCGCTCGGCCTGCCGGCACAGCGCGCGTTCGCGTTGCGCGTCGACCACGCCCACGCCGCGCGCGTGCGCACCCGCGGCGGGCAGTTTGAAGTATGCTATATCAATGCCTCGCGCTTCGAGGAAGTGGCTTGACGATCGCCGCGCCGGCGACGTTTTCCAGCCGCTTCCGTCGGAACTTCGTCTGTGGAGATTTTCGCAATGTTGCATTTTCCACAAAATCACCTCTCGCCGCGCAGCGGCGTGCTGATCGGCATGATCGCGTTTGCGGTCGCGGTGCGACTGCTCATCCATTTCGTGCCCGGCGTGCTGCCGTACAACTTCACTCCGGTGGAGGCGATCGCCCTGTTCGGCGGCGCCTATTTCACGGATCGCCGTCTGGCCCTGCTCGTGCCGATCGCGGCGATGCTGCTCGCCGATCTCGTCATCGGCCTGCATGCGCTGATCCCGGTCGTCTACGGCTGCATCGCGCTCACCGCGCTGCTCGGCGGCGCGCTGCGCGGCCGCGTCGCGGCACCGCGCGTCGCCGGCTATGCGGGCGTGAGTGCGGTGCTGTTCTATCTCGTCACCAATTTCTTCGTCTGGCTGACGAGCGGCATGTATCCGCCGACCGCGGCCGGGCTCGCCGCCTGCTATGTCGCCGGCATCCCGTTCTTCGGCGGCACCCTGGCCGGCACGCTGCTCTGGAGCGCGCTGCTGTTCGGCGGCTTCGAGTGGCTGCAGCGGCGCTGGACGGTGCTCGAAGCGGCGGCGGCGTGACGCGGAAGGCGGGCTGCGGCATGGCCGCTTGCGCGATCTCACCGAACGACGAAGACGACGACAACTGGTGTTTTTCTATGCCAACGCGCGGGCGCGTCGGCGCTTCCCTGCGCCGCAGGTCGTGCCGTCGTGGGTAATCGTCTCTCCAAGATTTACACCCGCACCGGCGACGACGGCCGGCGTTACCCGTCGGCGGCGCGCGCACATCCTGCGCGCTTGCCGCA
>JAJPHA010000078.1 GCA_021325475.1 Rhodanobacteraceae bacterium
GCCCGGCCCGATGCGCTGTACGTCGCCACCGAAGGTCCGCTCGGCGGCTCGGCGCTCGGCGTGGCGCGCCGGCTCGGCATTCCGGCCTGCACCGGTTTCCACACCCGCTTCGATGAGTTCGCGCGGTTCTACGGTCTCGCCTGGCTGACGCCGCTGGTGCGGCGTTATCTGCGGCGCTTCCACCGCCGCAGCCTGGCCACGCTGGTGCCGACCAGGGAACTCGCCGGCTGGCTGCGCGAACAGGGTTTCGGCAACGTCGCCCTGCTCTCCCGCGCGGTCGATACGCGCCTGTTCTCGCCGGCGCGCCGCGACCCCGCGCTGCGCGCGCGCTGGGGAGTCGACGCCGATCGGCTCGCGGTGATCCACGTCGGCCGCATCGCCGCGGAGAAGAATCTCGCACTCGCAGTGCGGGCGTTCCGCGCGATCCAGAAACTCCGTCCCGACGCGCGCTTCGTCTGGGTCGGCGACGGACCGCAGCGGGCGGCGTTGCAGGCGCAGCATCCGGATTTCGTCTTCTGCGGCATGCAGAAGGACGAGGCGCTGGCCGCGCACTATGCGAGCGCGGATCTGTTCCTGTTTCCGAGTCTCACCGAGACCTTCGGCAACGTCACGCTCGAGGCGCTCGCCAGCGGCGTGCCGACGGTGGCGTTCGACTACGGCGCCGCGCGCGAACACCTGCCCGCCGACGCCGGGCGGCGCATTCCGTTCGGCGACGCCGACGCCTTCGTGCAGGCGGCGTGCGCGCTGGCGGGCGACGACGCCGGTCGCGAGGCGATGCGCCGCGCCGCGCGCCGCGCCGTGGCCGACCTCGATCCGCAGCGCGTGTGCGCGAGCTTCGCCGGTCTGCTCGCCGGGCTCGCACAACAGAGCGCGCCATGAGCGCGGCGCGGCTCTGGCGGAACCTCGAGCATCTGAGCGGCGAATCGCGCCTGTGTCTGGCCTGCAACCGCTGGCTGCTGCGCGCGCGCATCGCCGACTTTTTCGGTGCGATCAGCCGGCTCGGCGACGGCGTGTTCTGGTACGCGCTGATGCTCGCCCTCACCACGCTGGGCGGCGCCCCCGGCCGGCGCGCCGCACTGCAAATGGCGCTGACCGGGCTCGTCGCCGCCGCGCTGTACCGCCTGCTCAAGCGCTGCACCCGCCGGCCGCGGCCGTTCCGCGCCCACCGCCAGATCATCGCGCCGGTGGCGCCGCTCGACGAGTTCAGCTTTCCCTCCGGCCACACCCTGCACGCCGTCACCTTCACCATCCTCGCGCTTGCGCACTTCCCGATGCTCGCGCCGCTGCTCATCCCGTTCGCGTTGCTGGTGGCCGCCTCGCGCGTGGTGCTCGGCCTGCACTATCCGAGCGACGTGCTCGCCGCGGCGCTGATCGGCGGCGCGCTCGCCACGCTGTCCTTGCGCATCGCCTGACGCGCGATGGCGCATTGTGTACATATATACTCTTGCATGATGCCGACGGCGCCGGCGTCGCCCATTGTCCGGATCAGAACCAGAACCGCAGCCCGGCGACCAGTTCGGTGCTCGCCGCATCGCGACCGGCGGCGCGGGCGAAGTCGGCGGCGCGGCCGAAGCGTTGCGTGCGCACCAGACCGAGATACGGCGCGAATTCGCGGCGGATCTCGTAGCGCAGCCGCAAGCCGAACGCGGCATCCGAGAGACCGGCGCCGACCCGCCGCGGCGGATCGCTCCGGCCGTAGAGGTTCACCTCCAGCTCTGGCTGCAGGATCAGACGCTGGGTGATGAGCAGCTCGTACTCGACGCGCAGCCGCGCCGCGGTGCGCCCCCCTGCGCCAAGATACGCCGTCGCCTGCACCTCGAACCAGTACGGCGCGAGGCCCTGCACGCCGAACGCGGCCCAGCTTCGCGGCGGCCCGGCGCCGAAATCGCGGCGCAGGCCGAGCTGCCCGTCCCAGAAGCTGGCGAAGGCGTGATCCCAGAACCCCTCGACGCGCGCATCGAGCCGGCCGCCGTCGCGTTCGCCCTCGCTGCGCAGCCAGAACTTGTCGAAATCGCCGCCGTACCAGGCATCGGCTTCCCAGCGCCAATCGCCGCGGCCGTGCTCGAGCTGATCGAACTTGAGCATGCCGAAGGCGGCATCGTCGTGCATCTGCATGACATCCGCCATCGCCGCCGGCGGCAGGTCAGGCATCGACGCCGGTGACATCGGCTCCTCGGCCAGTCCGGCGCGCAGGACGAGCGCAAGCCATGCCGCGTTCACGCCACCACCACCTCGCGGAACATGCCCGCTTCCATGTGATACAGCAGATGGCAATGGAACGCCCAGTGTCCGGGCGCATCGGCGCAGACGCGAAAACTCACGCTCTGCGCCGGTTGCACCACGACGGTGTGCTTGCGCACCTGGAATTCGCCATCGGCGGATTCGAGCTCGCTCCACATGCCGTGCAGGTGGATCGGGTGGCTCATCATGGTGTCGTTGATCAGCCGCACACGCACACGCTCGCCGAGCCCGAGGCGCAGCGGCTCGGCGGCGGAGAACTTGCGTCCGTCGAACGACCAGACGTAGCGCTGCATGTTGCCGGTCAGACGCAGCACGATTTCGCGGTCCACCGCGGCCGCGATCGGCGGACCGGGCGTGCGCAGATCGGCATAGGTCAGCACGCGGCGGCCGTGGTCGCGCAGGCCGACGCCCGGATCGTCGAGATTGCGCCGCGGCGTGCTCACCACCATGTCCACTGCCGGGCCGGGCGCCGCGCTGCGCATGGCGCCGCAGCTTCCCTCCATGCCCTTCATCGCCGCGTGCGACATGCTCTCGCCCATCATGTCGGCCATGGCGAGGCGCGGCCGCGGATCGAGCGGCGGCACCGCGGCGCGCATGCCATCCCGCGGCGCGAGCGTGCCGGACGCGAAACCGGAGCGATCCATCGCCTGGGCGAAGATGGCGTAGGCGCGCGCTTCCGCCGGCGTGACGACGACGTCATAGGTCTCGGCCGGCGCGATGCGGAATTCCTCGATTTCGACCGGCGCGACGTCCTGACCGTCGGCCGCGATCACGGTGAGCCCGAGACCGGGAATGCGCACGTCGAAGAACGTCATCGCCGCGGCGTTGACGAAGCGCAGGCGCACGCGTTCGCCCGGCGCGAAGCGGCCGGTCCAGTTCGCCTGCGGCGTGGCGCCGTTGAGGAGATAGCGATAGGCGTGCGCGGAGACATCGGCGAGATCGCTCGGGTCCATGCGCATGCGGTTCCACATCCGCCGCCCGGCCAGCGCAGCGGCGACGCCTTCGGCGCGCGCGTCGCGCAGGAACTCCGCCAGCGTCGGCTGGCCGAAGTTGTAGTAGTTGCTCTGCTTCTTGAGCGTCGCGTAGATCCGTTCGGGATCCGTGTCCGGCCAGTCCGACAGCAGCACGACATAGTCGCGTTCGCACCGCCAGCGCTCGCCGTCGCGCGGCTCGATCACGATCGCGCCGTACAGGCCGATCTGCTCCTGGAAACGCGAGTGACTGTGATACCAGTACGTGCCGGCCTGGCGCACGCGGAAGCGGTAGGTATACGTCGCGCCGGGCGCGATGCCGGCAAACGACAGGCCCGGCACGCCGTCCATGCCGGCCGGCAGCAGGATGCCGTGCCAGTGGATCGAGCTCGGCTCCGCCAGCGTGTTGCGCACGCGCAGCGTGACCGTGTCGCCCTCGCGCCAGCGCAACACCGGCGCCGGCAGATGGCCGTTGACTACGGTGGCGCGGCGATGGCCACCGCCGAAATCCACCGACCGCGCGCCGATGACGAGATCGAAATCGCAGCCGGTGAGTTCGTCCGGTGCGACCTGCGCCGCGCCGCGCCGCCACCCCAGCGCCGCGGCAGTGCCGCCGAGCGTCATGCCGGCGAGAAATCGTCGCCGCGACCACCAGGGAAAATCCGCGCTCATCGTCCGCCGTCCGAACCTTCTGCCCCGCCATATTGCTACACTTGCGGTCGCCGATTCAAGGATGCGAACCGCCACATCCCCGGACCATGAACTATCGTCACGCCTTTCATGCCGGCAATTTCGCCGACGTGTTCAAGCACGCGATCCTGGTCGGCCTGCTGGAATCGCTCAAGGCCAAGCAGGCGCCGTTCTGCTATTTCGACACGCACGCCGGCGCCGGCCGCTACGATCTGCGTGGCACCGCGGCGCGCACCACGCGCGAACACGAAAACGGCATCCTGCGCCTGCTCGGTGCGGTGCGTCTGCCCACCGCGCTGCACATCTACCTCAATCTGGTACGCGCCTTGAACAACGGCGCCACGGACATCGCTGTGTATCCCGGCTCGCCGCTCATCGCCAGCCTGTTGCTGCGCGACGAGGATCGCGCCGTGCTGTGCGAGATCCAGGTCGCCGAAGCCGCCAGCCTGAGAACGCTGTTCGCCGGCGACGCGCGCATCGGCGTGCATGTGCGCGACGGCTACGAGGCGCTCGGTGCGCTGCTGCCGCCGAAGGAACGTCGCGGCCTGGTGCTGATCGATCCGCCGTTCGAGGCACAGGACGACGAATTCCGCGCCATCGAGGCGGCGCTGGCCAGGGCCGCCGCGCGCTGGCCGGGCGGCATCTATGCGATCTGGTATCCGATCAAGCTGCACCAGCAGACGCAGCCGTTCCTGCGCTGGTTCGCGCGGCGCAAACTGCCGAAGGTGCTGTGCGCCGAACTGCTGCTGCACCCGGACAATTCCGCGCTGCGCCTGAACGGCTGCGGCATGGTGATCGTCAACGCGCCATGGAAATTCGATCAGCAACTCGCCGAACTGCTGCCGGCGCTGCGCCAGCATCTGGCCCAGGGCCGCTTCGGCGAACATCGGCTGGAGTGGTTGTCGCACGGTTGATCACACCCGCGCTCGCGACTTCGTAGTCCCGTCGGCCGTTCGTGTCATACGCCCACGTCGTCGTGCCGGTGCTGGTGCTCCGATTCAACACCTCGAAGCCGTCGCAGAAGATCGTGTCGGATTTCCGGCACGGTTCCACTGGCGCGCCCACGTACCCGCGCGTGATCGCGGTCGAGTGGTTCTCGGCAATGCGGCGTCGTGCGACCAGGATGGAAAAAATAAATTTTGTGGGATTGTGAAATATGCTATTCTGCTTTTACTTAAAATCAAATGTATAGCACCAGGCAAGCGCTCTTACTATATCTTCTGATATTCCAGGGTATTTTTTTTTAAAATCTTCGGACGCAAGCTTCTCCATCTCCTGTAAATCCGCTGCCATAAGCCGCGCATCAGAGGCGTAGAACTCCTGTTCCAATTCCTTAATAATTGGAAGCAGCTTTACAGCCGCTTCGTTCCCTAAACGCGCCACTAACCGATTGTCATCCCGGTCTGGCATCATACATGCCCCCCAACCAGACCAAATGCGAACAGCTTCAGCAAGCAAAGGCGAATTTAGGCAACTCATTTCGACCATAACAAGGTCTCAGTTCCAGTATCTGGGTTTATCGCGCGTATTGAATTGACATTCGGATTAGCTCGGAGCGCCCGGAATTCATCACGCCAGATCGAATCCAAACGTAATACATCGCCTTGGAGTACACGGATATTGCCTCTCGCGCCGGCCGCAAAATCCATAGAAGCTTGTCGCCACGCAGCTACAACTGCTGGATTACTTGCGTCCCATGCGGGAAGCGTTACGCCTCTCAATGCCAACGTCGACTCAAGAGTCGCTCCTCCGTGTTGCGCCGCCCAACTCGCTGCCTTCGCAGCGCCGCCTCTTCCAATTCCGGACCAGAACACTGCCTCATCGGCAGATGTCGCCAAGCTCCTTGCTATCGTACCCGTTACTGCTCCCTCCGCCTCGCCAGCCGGCCACGCCATCAACATCAGCTTCGCCACGGCGGTCAGGGCCGGATAGTCACCCCAAATGGCCCCGTTCGTCCAGGTGTTGGTGCGGTAACCTTGCCACACGCC
>JAJPHA010000136.1 GCA_021325475.1 Rhodanobacteraceae bacterium
CTCGTGCACTGCGCCGCAGGAGCGGCGCGAACAGCGGAGCTGGCCGCGCAGCGGCGCAGCGCAGGATGCCCGGAGTCAAGAAAAGTCACCAAAAGAAAGCACGTCAGAGCAAAGCATCCCAACGGAGGAGCTGCACGAGGATGCTGCGGGGGGATGGAGACTCCGTATACAACTCGTCCGCTGCGAGCTGATGCGTTGTTCGCTTCGCTTGCGACCAGAGACCTGCATGCGAAGCGAATGGCGTTCCAGGTTGGACTGACCGAGTTGTACCGGAACATTCATCCGCTTGGAGCACTTCGTGCAGGTCCTCCGAGGGAGGCTCTGCTTTCGAGGTGTTTCTTGGTTACTTCTTTGCACCAGCAAAGAAGTGACCCGCTCGGCCTGCGGCCGAGCGGAAGCTCTGCTCTAGTGGCGGGAGGAGGGAGTCGCCTGCTAAGGTGCGGCCCCGCAGCCGAAGACCGCAACATACGGATTGGATCAGACCTTCCTACTCCCCCGACGCCGTCAGCGCCACGGCGATGTCCGGCCGCGTCGCTTCGATCGCGTGCCAGACCTTGCCGGCGACCACCGCCAGTTCGCGCAGCGGCGGGGGTTGCTGCAAAGTGGAGAAATCCACATTTTCGTCGAGCGCGTGCAGCCAGCCCTGTTCGCGCAGTTCGGCGTGCAGCGCGACGAGCCGGCCGCGCGCGGCCGGCGGCAGCAGCGAGAACACCGGCTTGCCGGTGGCGCAGGCCTCCGACAGCATGTTCACCGAATCCGGCGTCACCACCAGCCGGTCGGCGGCGGCGAGGTAGCCCGCATACGGATTGACGCCGTCGCCCGGCCCGCACCACAGGTGGGTGCAGCCGTCGCGCAGCAGACCGGTCAGGCGCGCGCGCCAGCGTGCCGGCGTGCGCCGCGAGCAGGCGATCATCAAGCTGCCGTGCTCGCCGGCAACGCGCGCGGCGACGCGCCCGAGCAGGTCGTCGAACCAGGCCTCGTCGAGGCCGAGGCCGCGCCGCGGCCCGCCGATCAGGAGCGCGGTGCGGGGACGCGGCAATTGCTGCAAAGTGGAAAATTCCGCAAGCCCGCGTGCCAACCAGGCGTCGTCCACCGGATGCAGGGCGCCGAGCGTCTGGATCACGTTCGCGCCGGCCAGCGCATCGTGACGCGGGGCGATGACCAGATCGAAATGCGCCGGGGCGATGCGCGGATCGAGGATCTGCACGACGAAGCTGCGGCCGCCGCTGGCCCGGCGCAGCAGGCGCGTGTACAGCGCGGCCTGCCGGCCGCAGCCGAGCGCCAGCGCCGGCCACGGCGGCGCGAGCGGCGCGCCGAGGCCGACCCGCGCGCCGAGCGTGAGCCGCGGCGCGAACCACGACCACGGCGCGTGCACGTCCAGGCGCAGCGCGCGGGTGCGCACGCGCATCGCCGCCGCGAGCGCCTGCACCTGGCGCTCGTTGCCGGCGGCGCCGTCGGTGACGACGAGAGCGGGAGGATCGGCGAAGGGGAGCACCGCGGCATTGTATAGCCGTCCGCGAGGGGACGTGCCGCGACGGAAAGTAACCGCACGCAAGCCCGGTCGCTATACTGTGCGCCCCGTTGCCGACGCCGAAGGATCCGCATGCACACGCCCATTGCCGACGCCGCGCTCGATCAGATCTTCCGCAACGCCCGCACCTACCGCCGTTCCGCCGAGGCCTGGCTGCCGAAGCCGGTGGACGATGCCTTGCTGCGCCAGGCCTACGATCTGGCCAAACTCGCGCCGACCAGCGCGAACTGCTCGCCGGCGCGCATCGTGTTCGTCAAGTCGGCCGCGGCGAAGGAGAAGCTCAAGGCCGCGCTCAGTCCGGACAACGTCGCCCAGACCATGGCCGCGCCGGTCACTGCGATCATCGGCAGCGACCATGCCTTCTACGAGGCGCTGCCGCGGCTGTACAAGGAATCGCCCGAGGCGAAGAGCTGGTTCGAGGGCAAGCCGGAGGTGATCGCGGCCACGGCGTTTCGCAACGCCTCGCTGCAGGGTGCCTATTTCATCATCGCCCTGCGCGCGCTCGGCCTCGACTGCGGGCCGATGTCGGGTTTCAGCAATTCCCGCGTCGACGAGCTGTTCTTCGCCGGCACGCGGGTGAAGTCGAATTTCCTGATCAACATCGGCTACGGCAATCCCGCCGTGATCCGTCCGCGCGAGGAACGCTACGCGTTCGACGAGGTCTGCCGAATCGAGTGATCGTCCGCCACGCAACATCCAACGGAGGAGAACCCGCCATGCTGCAACGCCTGCTTGTGTCTTGCCTGCTCGCCGCGACCGGCGCGACCGCCTTCGCCGCGCCGGCGAAGTACGACATCGACACCGCCCACACCCAGGTCGTTTTCCGCTGGGATCACTTCGGCTTCTCCAAGCCGAGCGCCACGCTGGAAAAGATCAGCGGCACGTTCCTGCTCGACACCGCGGATCTCGCCAAGTCCTCGATCGAGGTGACGCTGCCGCTCGACGGCCTGCACACCGGCGTGCCGAAGCTCGACGAGCACCTGAAGTCCGCGGATTTCTTCGACGCGGCCAAGTACCCGAACATCACCTTCAAGAGCACCAAGGTGGAGAAGATCGGTGCCGATCAGCTCAAGGTCAGCGGCGATCTCACCGTGCACGGCGTGACCCGCCCGGTGGTGCTCAACGTGCACGTCAACAAGATCGGCGACAATCCGATGCTCAAGGCGCCGTCGGCCGGTTTCGACGCCGAGACCACGCTCAAGCGTTCCGACTTCGGCGTCAGCGCCTACGTGCCGAACGTGAGCGACGAGATCAAGGTGCACATCACGCTCGATTCGCACCTCGCCAAGTCCTGAGGCCCGGCCGGCCGGGGGCGCGAGCCGGCACAGCGCGGGTTCGCGCTCCTCGGTCTTGGTGTGGGAGTGGGGAGTAGGGAGTAGGGAGTGGAAAAAGCTTCATAGCTCTCAGCCCTCAGCGCTCAGCCCTCAGCCCTTCTTGACCCCCACATTCTTCAGCGCTTCGAGGCCGGCCAGATTGAGGCTGGCGACCGCCGCCTTGATGGTGTTGATGTCGTTCACCTGGTGGCCGCGCACGGCGACCACGAAGCGGTCGCCGAGCACGATGGTGTAGGTGCCGCTGCCGCCGTTGTCCCACTGCTCGTGGATCATGCGGCCGTCGGCACGATAGGTCTTCTCGTAGCCGCGGTCGGTCTGCTTGTCCTCCTCGATGCCGACGAAGCCGGCGAACGCCGTGATGCCCTTGACGCCGCCGGTGTCGGTGATTTCGAGATCGAGTTCGGGGCCGCCTTGCGGGTTGCGGTAGGTGGCCTTGGCGTTCGACACCTGGATGCCGATCTGGGCGTTGCGCGCGGCCTCGTAGCTCGCGCGCGGCAGGCCGCCCAGGGTGTCGGGCAGGAACGGCTTGAGCGTATCCGGCGCCAGCGCCTCGACCTGGTCGCCGCCGCCCAGCACCGCGCCGAGCACGGCGCCGGCGGCCTGGCCGGCCGCCTGCGCCTGGGCGTTGACGTCGCCGGACTTCTGCGCCGCCTCCATCTTCTTGCTCGCCTCCTCGGCGCGCTGGCCGATCGCGGCGAGCTTGCCGAGCGCGCTGTTGGCGTCGATGGTGACGTCGCCGCCGCGGCTGCCGATATGGATCGCGCCGGTGCCGGCGCCCATCAGCGCGCCGGTGCCGACGACCGCGCCGACCACCAGCATGACGATCCAGGTCAGCACGATGGCGATGACGATCGACACCGCGGTGTAGCCGCCGGCCTTGTCGGCCGGACACTTCATGGTGTGCGGCAGGCCGAGGTAGAGGAGATAAATGCCGTAGATCGCGCCGGCCAGCAGCAACAGCCAGCCCAAGCCGGGCACGATCACGCCCACGCTCGCCACCCAGCTCGCGGTGTAGGCGTAGGCGACGGTCTTCAGCGCCTGCACCTGGTTCTTCTGCGCGCTGAAGCTGCCGGCCAGCGCGTCGATGATCAGCGCCACCACGTACACCAGCGCCAGCGAGAGCGCGTACTGCACGATCATGCCGCTGATGCCGGAGCCGATCGAGGCGCGATAGCTGATGCCGAGGAAGCTGTAGCCGATCAGGCTGCTCTTGATGAAGCCGAACACCGGCGGAATCGCCGCCAGGATCAAAATGTAATTGGTGTACAGGCCGGCCACCGTGTCGCTTTCCGCCGCGGCCGCCGGCCATTCGGTCTTCGGCGTGAGCAGGATGTTCTTGACCCGTGCGATGAGCTTGTTGAAGTCCACGTTGCTTCCCTCCCGAAGTTGATGACGATGGGTGACGATGCCGCGCCGCATCTTACCCGCTTCGTTGCGGAAATGGACGCGGGCGCCGGGTATTGTCGCCTGTCCAAGATGGCGCGCAACTTGCTAGACTCTACGACTCACCCACGCATCCCGGACGAAGGTCGTCTCGCATGTCCGCCAGCGCCGCTCCCTCGCCAGCCGCCGATCCGTCGCGCCCGATCCCGGCCAACGCCGAGAACCGCTACACGGTGCACCGCGCCGATCTGCCGTTGTCGTGCCCGATGCCGGGCATGACGCTGTGGAATTCCCATCCGAAGGTGTATCTGCCGATCGAGGCGACCGGCAGCGCCAAGTGTCCGTACTGCGGGGCGCAGTACACGCTCAGCGATTGACGGGTCGGCGCGTGCAGGGGAAGCGCTTGACCATCGTGCAACTGCTGCCGGCGCTCAATGCCGGCGGGGTCGAGCGCACCGTGCTCGAGATCGGTCGCGCGCTCGTCGCCGCCGGGCACCGCTCGGTGGTGATCTCGGCGGGCGGCGGGCTGGTCGAACGCCTCGTCGCCGAGGGCAGCGAGCACATCACCCTCGACATCGGCCGCAAGCGGCCGGGCACGCTGCGTCACATCCGCACCCTGCGGCGCCGGTTCGCGGAACTGGGCGCGGACATCGTCCACGCGCGCTCGCGCCTGCCGGCCTGGCTCGCGCGCTACGCCCTGCGCGGCATGCCGGCGCCGCGGCCGCATTTCGTCACCACCGTGCACGGGCTCAATTCGCCGGGCTGGTACAGCGCCATCCTCACCCGCGGCGAGCGCGTGATCTGCGTGTCCAACACCGTGCGCGACTACGTGCTGCGCCACTATCCGCGCACCGATCCGGCGCGCCTGACCGTGATCCCGCGCGGCGTGGATCCGGCGGAGTTTCCGTTCGGCTACCAGCCGGACGATGCCTGGCGGCGCGGCTTCTTCATGGACTTCCCGCAACTCGAGGGTGGCGCCCTGCTCACCCTGCCCGGCCGCGGCACGCGCCTGAAGGGTCACGCCGACGCGATCGAGCTGCTCGCCGGGCTCGTCGCCCGCGGCCTCGACTGCCGGCTGCTGCTGCTCGGCGCGCGCGAACCGGGACGCGAACAATACGTCGCCGAGCTCGAGGCGCTGGCGCGCAGTCGCGGCGTCGCCGGGCGCATGGCGATCAGCGTGCCGCGCAACGACGTGCGCGAGATCTTCGCCATCTCCAGTCTGGTGCTGCAACTGTCGCGCCAGCCCGAGGCGTTCGGTCGCACCGTGATCGAGGCGCTGGCGCTGTGCCGGCCGGTGCTAGGCTATGCCCACGGCGGCGTCGGCGAACTGCTCGCGGAGCTGTATCCCGAGGGCCGGGTGCCCCTCGGCGACGGCACGCGGCTGATCGAGCGCGCGGCCGAACTGCTGCGCGTGGCGCCGCCGATCGCGCCGTTGACCCGCTATCGTCTGGCCGACATGCAGGCGGCGACGCTCGCGTTGTACGAGGAAGTCGCGGGCGGCGCGGCGGGCTGAGCGTGCGTTGGCAGGGAGTCGCGTCCGACGGTACGCTTGGGGGAAGCAGGGAGTGGGAAGTCGGGAGTGGGAAGTAGGACAAGCTCACCGAAATCGGCCGCTCGCTGACGCTCGCTCAATCGGAAATTGGAGGAGCATTCATGTCGCTCGATGAGGGCTGAGGGCCGCGGCTCTTCCCACTCCCCACTCCCGACTTCCCACTCCCTACTCCCACCCCTCCAATCCCCTTGCCCCATCCCTCGAACGAATCGCTCACCAACCGCTGGCCGGCGCTGCTCGTGCTCGCCGTGCTGGCGCTGCTGCCGGTGGGGCGGGTGGCCGAGCTGCCGCTCGCGTTCACGGCGATCGCGGGCGCGGTGTGGGCATGGCGCGAGCGCGCGCAGTGGCCGCGCGGTGTGCGGCTCGCGGCGTTGTTGTTCGCCTGCTACGCATTCGCGGCGCTGTTGTCCGCACCGACGGCGGTGGCGCCGATGAAATCCTGGAGCACGGTCGCCGCGGTGTTGCGTTTCCTGCCGTTCGCGCTCGGTACCTGCTTCGCCATGCGCGAGGCGACGCTGTGGCCGCGCGTGATCGCCGCGGCGGCGATGCTGGTGGTGCTGTGGTTGCTCGACGCCTGGGTGCAGATGGCGACCGGCTACGGCATCGCCGGCGCGGCGACGAGCGAACGCCTCACCGGCATCTTCGGCGCCGGCAACCTCAAGCTCGGGCCGGTGCTCGCCGTGCTCGCGCCGTTCGTGTTCGTGGCGGCGCGCGCGCGCTTCGGTCGCGCCGGCCTGATCGCCGCGTTCGTGTTCCAGTTGCCGCCGATCCTGCTCGCCGGGTCGCGCGCCGCCTGGCTGATGTACGCGCTGGTGACGCTTGCCCTGGTTTGGCGCGAGGCGCGCGCGCCGCTGCGCTTCGCGGCCTGGTGCGCGGGCGCGCTCGGCCTGGCGCTGCTCGTCGCCGTGCTCGCCTGGTGGAGCTCGGCGGCGTTCGAGGCGCGCGTCGGCCGCAGCCTGCTCGCGCTCGAGGGCTCCGCCGGGGCGCTCGACGAGGCCGCCGCCGGCCGGTTGCGCATCTGGCACGCGGCCGAACGCATGATCGCGGCGCACCCGCTGACCGGTGTCGGCGTGCGTGGTTTCCGCTACGCCTATCCGGCCTTCGCCGAACCGGGCGATGCCTTCGTCGATCCGCAGACCGACGAAGGGGCAGCGCACGCGCACCAGATCGTGCTCGAAGTGCTGAGCGAGACCGGCGCCGTCGGTCTCGCCCTCTGGCTCCTCGGTGCGGTCGCGGCGCTGCGCGCCTGGCGGCGGGCGGGCGCGGCGGCGCGCGAGCGCGCGCTGGCGCCGGCGCTGGCGCTGGCGACGATGTGCTTTCCGCTGAACACCCACCTCGCGTTCTATTCGGCGTGGTGGGGATTGCTGTTCTGGTGGCTGCTCGCGCTGTACTGCGCGGCGCTCGGCGCGGAGGACACCGGTGGCGCGTGAACCGCTGTCGGTGGTCGTGACCACCTGCAACAATGCCGCGACGCTGGCGCGCTGCCTCGCCAGCGCGGCGTTCGCGGACGATCTCGTGGTGCTCGACTCCGGCAGCACCGACGCCACGCTGGAAATTGCCGCAAAGTATAAAGCGCGCATTTTTCACGAACCGTTCCGCGACTACGCGACGCAGAAGCAGTCCGCGATCGACAAGGCCGCGCACGCCTGGGTGTTGCTGCTCGACGCCGACGAGGCCCTGACGCCCGCCGCCGCGGCGGCGATCGAGACGGCGCTGCACGCGCCGGTCTGCGCCGGCTTCCGCCTGCCGCGACGCGAGCAGATGTTCTGGACGTTCCAGCACCGCGGATCGTGGACCAACACCCATCTGCGCCTGTTCGACCGCCGCCGCGGCCGCATGAACGCGGCGCCGGTGCACGCGGCGCCGGAAGTCGACGGCCCGGTGCGCACACTGCGTCGCGCCGTGTTCCTGCACTACGGCGAGCCCGACATCCACACCAAGGTGGCCAAGATCAACGCCTATTCGAGCGGTCTGGTCGAGGCCAAGCTGCGACGCGGTCCGCGCTGCCTCGGCGCGCGCATGCTGCTGTATCCGCCGCTGTTCTTCCTGCGCCAGTATCTGCTCAAGCGCTATTTCCTGAACGGCTGGGCGGGCTTCATCAGCGCCGCCACCGGCGCGTTCTACGTGTTCCTGAAATACGCAAAAGTATACGAGGCGCGGCGCGCGCGCCGGGCGGCGCGCTGAGGCATGTGATGCCGTTCAGCCGGCGGCGTACAGCGAGGGCTCGCCCGGCGGCCGGGTCTTGAAGCGCTTGTGGATCCACAGGTACTGCTCCGGCGCCTCGCGCACCATCCGCTCGATCAGCGCGTTGACCCGTGCGGTGTCGGCGCCGGCGTCGTCGCTCGGGAAATCGGCCAGCGGCGGCTCCAGGCGGATCGCATAGCCGGCGCCGTCCCGGCGGTGAAAGAACGGGATCACCGCCGCGCCCGACAGGCGCGCCAGATGGTGGGTGGCGGTGATCGTCGATGCGGTCACGCCGAAGAACGGCACGAACACGCTGTCCTTGCCGCGCATGTCCTGATCCGGCGCGTACCAGAGTGTGCCGCCGCGGCGCAGATGGCGCACCGTCGCGCGCAGCTCCTCCTTGGCGAACATGGCGTCCGCGTAGCGCAGCCGCGCGCGCAGCACCGCCCATTCGAACGCGGCATTGTCCATGACGCGGTACATGCCGGCGATGCGCACGCGCTGCGACACCAGCCGTGCGCACAGCTCCAGGTGCGAGAAGTGCGCGCCGACCAGCAGCACGCCGCGGCCGGCGGCGCGACACGCGTGCAGATGTTCGAGTCCCTCGATCGTGCACGGCACGCGCGCCACTGCACGCTCGCTGCCGAACCAGGCCAGCGCGAATTCGATCAGCAGCGAACCGAGATCGGCGAGGGCGGCGCGCAGCAGGCGCGCCCGCGCCGGCTCGTCGAGCGCGGGAAAGCACAGTTGCAGATTGCGCGCGGCGACGCGCCGGCGCTCGCCCGGCAAGTGCACGGTGAACGCACCGAGTGCGCGGCCGAGCCGGCGCAGCGCCGGCCACGGCAGCCGCGCGAGCAGCCAGATCGCGCCGAGCCCCAACCAGGCAAACCAGTAACGCGGGGCGAGCAGAGCGGCGCGGAACGGTGGCGAGGGCATCGGCGGATTGTAGACGACGGCTGAGGGCGAAGAGCTGAGGGCCGAGGGCTGAGGGGTGGGCGGCCCTTCCCGCTCACCGCTGACCGCTCACCATTTCCAACTCCCCACTCCCCACTCCCGATCCCCACTATACTTTTCCGCCCTCCGCCCCCGCCCCCGCATGCGCCTGCGCCGTTTCATCTACACCTTGACCATGTACCTGCTGACGCCGGTGATCCTGTACCGGCTGGCGGTGCGCGGGCTGCGCTATCGCGAATACTTCGGGCGCTGGCGCGAGCGCTTCGGTTTCTTTCCCGACCCGCACATCCGCGACAGCATCTGGATCCACGCCGTGTCGATGGGCGAGGTCAACGCGGCGATGCCGCTGATCGACGCCTTGATGCAGCGCTACCAGGACACGCCGTTCGTGATCACCACGGTCACGCCGACCGGCTCCGAGCGCGTGCGCCGGGTCTACGGCGAGCGCGTGTTCCACGTCTATCTGCCGTACGATCTGCCGGCCTCGATCCGGCGGTTTCTCGACCGCGTGCGGCCGCGCCTGGCGGTGGTGATGGAAACCGAGATCTGGCCGAATCTGTTCTTCGAGTGCCAGGCGCGCGGCATTCCGCTGATCGTCGCCAACGCACGCCTGTCGGAAAAGAGCCTGCGCGGCTACGGGCCGGTGCGGCCGCTCGCGCACAGCGCGGTGGCGAGCGCGCGCTACATCGCCGCGCAGTCGGCGACCGACGCCGGCCGGCTGCGCGAGCTCGGCGCCGAACCGGAGCGGCTCGGCATCTTCGGCAATCTCAAATACGACATGAACGTGCCGGGCGAACTCGCCGACGAGGGCCGCGCCATGCGCGAGGCGTGGGGCGCACGGCGGCCGGTGTGGATCGCGGCGAGCACGCACGAAGGCGAGGAACTGCCGGTGCTGAAGGCGCACGCCGCGGTGCTGCGCCAGTTCCCGGATGCGCTGCTGTTGCTCGCGCCACGCCATCCGGAGCGCTTCAAGCCGGTCGCGCTCGATTGCCGCAGCTTCGGCTTCGTCACGCGCACGCGCAGCGAGGACGGCCTCGCCACGATCGACACGCAATGCTTCGTCGTCGATACGCTCGGCGAGCTGCTGCGCTTCTATGCCGCGGCGGACGTCGCCTTCGTCGGCGGCAGTCTGGTACCGATCGGCGGCCACAACGTGCTCGAGCCGGCGGCGCTGTCGGTGCCGGTGATCGTCGGTCCGCAGACGTTCAATTTCGCCGAGATCACCGCGAACCTGGTCGAGTCGGGTGCGGCGTTGCGCATCGCCGACGGCGACGGGCTCGGCGCCTGCGTCGTGCGTCTGCTCGCCGACGCCGCGCTGCGCCAACGCACCGGCGCGGCCGCGCGCGCCGCGTTCGAGCGCGAACAGGGCGGCGTGCTGCGCACCGTGGAGGTCGTCGAGCGGGTGCTGGCGGAAGGGAGCGGGGAGTAGGGAGTGGGGAGTAGGGAGTGGAAAAAGCCGCGCTCAGCCCTCGGCTCCGCTACTCCAGGAACGCATTCACCGCCTCGAGATCCTTCACCTCGAGCACGCCGGCGGCGTTCTTGAGTTGCAGGCCCGACAGCACGAACTGGTGCCGCGCCTGCGAGTAGGCGCTCTGGGCGTTGAGCAGCGTGCTCTGGCTGGTCAGCACGTCGAGGATGGTCTTGGTGCCGACCTCGAATCCCGCCTGGGTGGCGTCGAGTCCGCTCTGCGCGGAAATCACCGCCTGGCGCGTCGCCTCGACCTCGCTGATACCGGCGATCACCGCGCGGTAGGCGTTGCGTGTACCGGCGATGACGTTGCGCCGCGTGAGCTCCAGTTGATCCTGCGCGGCGTCGCGCTGGAACGCGGCCTGGCGCGTCTGCGCGGTGACCAGGCCGCCGCTGAACAGCGGCACCGACAGGGTCACGCCGATCGTGGTGTTGGTGGTCAGGCCATTGGCCGGAAAGCTGCCGAGGCTGGCGCCGCCGAACATCGAGCTGTTCGTGCCCCACGCCGGCGTGTCGGTGCGCACCAGCGAGGCCGACAGGGTCGGGTAGTGGCCGGCGCGCTGCGCGTCGACGTTGAGATCGGCCGCCTCGAGCGCATGCTGCTTCGAGGCGAGCAGCGGACTGTGGGCGATGGCGAGATCCACCCAGCCTTGCAGGTCGTGCGGTTCGGGTTTCTCCAGCGGCAACTGCTCGCGCAGTTTCTTGAGCTCGCCGAACGCCGCGCCGGTGATCTGCAGCAGCGTCTCGCGGGCGGTATCGACGTTGTTCTGCGCGGTGATCACCTGGGCCACCGCGGCGTCGTGCTGGGCGCGCGCGACGTGGACGTCGGTGATCGCCGACAGGCCGACCTGGTAGCGCTGTTCGGCCTGGTCGAGCTGCTTCTGCAGCGACTTCTCGTTCAACTGCGCGAACTTGAGCTGGTCTTCCGCGGTGAGCACGCCGAAATAGGCGTTCGCCGTGCGCACCATCAGGTCCTGCCGCGCGGCGTCGTAGTCGCTCGATGCGCCCGCGGCGCTGGCGCGCGCGGCGCGGAAGCGCTCGATGTTGCCCCAGTTGAACAGCGACTGGGTGAGCTGCCCCTGCGCCTGCCGCGAGCGGTCGCGCGTGGTGCTGGCGAACGGCACCAGCACGTAGTTGCCGGCGGCGTCCGGCTGGGTGGTCAGGCTGCGGGCCCCGCCGTCGCTGTGCAGGTAGCCGAGACTGGCGCTGAGCTGCGGCAGCAGCGGCGCCCGCGCGATGTCGGCGCCGGCGTCGCCGGCGCCGCGCGCGGCCTCGGCTGCCGCCAGGGTCGGGTCGGCCTGGCGCGCCTGCTGGTAGATCTGCATCAGGTCCTCGGCGGCGGCGGGGGCGGCGGCGACGGCCAGGGCCAGCGCCAGCGCGGTCGTTCGTATACTTTTCAGCATCGGGACGTTTTCCTTGCGGCAGAGGGGATCCGGTCAGAGCGTGAAGCGCGCCGGCGGCTCGGCGTGACGCAGGTACGGCACGTCGGTCTCGAACAGTTCTTCCGTGGCGAGGCCCGCGGCGGTGCGCGTGCAGCGCACCGCGCGCTGTGCCGGCGATTCGCCGACGATGGCGACCAGGCGCCCGCCGGGGCGAATCCAGTCGCCCCAGTGTGGCGGCAGCGCATGCACCGCGCCAGTGACAACCATCACGTCGAACGGCTGCGTCGCGCGCCACGTGCGCACCGCCTCGCCGAGCTCGAGCCGCGCGTTGCGCACGTTCGCGGCGTGCAGCCGCGCGCGCGCGGCCTCGACGAACTCGGCGTGCTGCTCCACGCTCGTCACCTCGCCGGCCAGACGCGCCAGGCAGGCGGTGAAGAAGCCCGAGCCGGTGCCGATCTCGAGCACGCGCTCCTCCGGCTGCGGCGCAGCGGCCTGCAACAGGCGGCCTTCGAGCACCGGCCGCAGCATCACCTCGCCGTGACCGAGCGGCAGGTCGAGATCGGCGAAGGCGAGATTGCGGTACGCCGGCGGCACGAAGTCCTCGCGCCGCACCGCGGCGAGCGCCTCGAGCACGCGTTCGTCGAGCACGTCCCAGGGACGCACCTGCTGCTCGATCATGTTGCGTCGGGCGAGTTCGAGATTGGCAGACATGGTCGCGATTCCGTCGGAAAAAGACCCAACAGCATAGGTCCTGGCGGCGCGGGCGGCAATCGTACGATCGCCCGCCCGCGTGCGCCCGCCAAAGTGCCGGAAGTCATTCGCCGGCACCGGCGAGCGGCGGCAGCGATGCGGCAGTCGGCCGCGCGTGCGCCGGGGCGCTTGCCGCCGGGCGCGGCACGCGGAACCACGCCGCGTACAGCGCCGGCAGGAACAGCAGGGTCAACGCCGTCGCCACCGTCAGGCCACCCATGATCGCCACCGCCATCGGTCCGTAGAACGCGCTGTGCGTCAGCGGGATCATCGCCAGGATCGCCGCCAGCGCGGTCAATACGATGGGACGAAAGCGCCGAATGGTTGCATCGACGATCGCGTCGTGCGCGGTGTGTCCGGCGCCGATGTCCTGTTCGATCTGGTCGACCAGGATCACCGAGTTGCGCATGATCATGCCGAGCAGCGCGATCGTGCCGAGCATGGCGACGAAGCCGAACGGCACGCGGAACAACAGCAGGAACGCGGTCACGCCGATCAGGCCGAGCGGCGCGGTGAGCACGACCAGCAGCACGCGCTGGAAGCTCTGCAACTGCAGCATCAGCACGGTCAGCACGACCACCGCGAACAGCGGCAGGCCGGCGTTGACCGAGGCCTGGCCCTTGGCGCTCTCCTCGACCGCGCCGCCGACCTCGAGCCGGTAGCCCGGCGGCAGTTGCCGTTCGAGCGGCGCGAGCGCGGGCCGGAGCTGCGCGGTGACCGTGGCCGCGGTGAGCGCGCCGTCGATGTCGCCGCGCACGGTCACCGTCGGCAGCCGGTCGCGGCGCCAGATGATGCCGTCCTCGAAGCCGTAGCCGACCTCGGCGATCTGCCGCAGCGGTACGGTCTTGCCGGACGCGGTCGGCACGGCAAGGTTTTCCAGCAGCGACAATTGCGCGCGCTCCTCGCGCGGGCCGCGCAGCGAGATCTCGATCAACTGATCGCGTTCACGGTACCAGGTCACCGGCACGCCGGACAGCGAGCTCTGCAGGAAATTGGCCAGATCCTGCGAACTGACGCCGAGCACCCGCGCGCGTTCCTGGTCGATGGCCAGATGCACCACCTTGCTCGGCTCCCGCCAGTCGGCGTTGACGTTGTATACATGTGGATTCTGCCGCATCACGTCGCCGACCCGCGCGGCGAGCGCGCGCAGCGTGGCGAGGTCCGGCCCGGACACGCGGAACTGCACCGGGTAGCCCACCGGCGGGCCGTTCTCCAGGCGCAGCACGCGCGCGGACAGTTCGCTGAAGTCGCGCGCGAACAGGTCGAGCAGGTCGGCGCGCAGGCGTTCGCGGTCGCCGAGGCTCCTGGTCAGCAGCACGAATTCGGCGAAGCTCGCCTGCGGCAGTTGCTGGTCGAGCGGCAGATAGAAGCGCGGCGCGCCGGAGCCGATGTAGCTCACGTAGTTCTCGAGCTCGGGACGCCGCGCCAGCCAGTCCTCGAGCTTCTTCGCCTGCGCGGCGGTCGCGCTCAGCGAGGCGCCTTCGGCGAGCTTGAGATCGACCAGCAGTTCCAGCCGGGTCGAGTCCGGAAAGAACTGCTGCTGCACGAAGCCGAATCCGACGAGCGCCAGCGCGAACAGCGCGAAGGTCGCCGCGATCACGGTCTTGCGCCGGCGCACGCACCATGCGACCAGCGCGCGCAAGCGGCGGTAGAACGGCGTGGCGTACGGATCGTGCGTCGCGTGGTCAGCGCCGGTGCGCGCATCGCCGCCGCGCAACCTCGCCGGCAGACGCGCCAGCACGCGCCCGCGCCAGCGTTGGAGCCGCCGCTCGAAGCGGCTCGGCGGCGCGCCGCGCTCGGGCAGCAGGGCGTGGCCGAGATAAGGGATCAGGATCACCGCCGCGAACCAGGAAACGATGAGCGCGATCGTCACCACCTGGAACAGCGAACGGGTGTATTCGCCGGTGCCGGATCGCGCCGTCGCGATCGGCAGGAAGCCGGCGGCGGTGACCAGCGTGCCGGTGAGCATCGGGAACGCGGTCGAAGAATAGGCGAACGCCGCGGCGCGCAGCCGATCGAGGCCCTGTTCCATCTTCACCGCCATCATCTCCACGGCGATGATGGCGTCGTCCACCAGCAGGCCGAGCGCGAGCACCAGCGCGCCGAGCGAGATCTTGTGCAGGTCGATGCCGAACAGCTTCATCGCCGCGAACGTGACCGCCAGCACCAGCGGGATCGACAGTGCGACGACCAGGCCGCTGCGCAGGCCGAGCGAGAAGAAGCTGACCGCGAGCACGATCGCCACGGCGATGGCGAGCGTATCGACGAACTCGCCGACCGAGCGCGCCACCGCGCGCGGCTGATCGGCCACCTTGGCAAGCTCCAGGCCCACCGGCAGGGTCGCGCGCAGGCGCGCGACCGTGGCGTCCAGCGCGCGGCCGAGGGCGAGGATGTCGCCGCCGTCGCGCATCGCCACCGCGATGCCGAGCGCGTCGCGACCGTCGTAGCGCATGCGCGGCTGCGGCGGATCGGCGTAGCCGCGGCGCACCTCGGCGACGTCGCCGAGCCGGAACAACTGGCCGTTCGCGCGAATGGCGAGGTCGCGGATCGCCTCGACCGAATCGAACGCACCGCTGGTGCGCAGGTAGATGCGGTCGCTGGCGGTCTCGAAACTGCCGGCGGCAGTGATCGCGTTCTGCGCTTCGAGCACGCGCTGCACGTCGGCGAAACTCACGCCGAGCGTGGCGAGCTTGGCGTTGGACAGCTCGATGTAGATCTTCTCGTCCTGGCGGCCGATCAACTCCACCTTGGCCACGTCCGGCACGCGCAGCAGCTCGAGCTTGATGCGCTCGGCATAGTCGCGCAGTTGCGCGTCGTCGTAGCCGTCGCCGGTGAGTGCGTAGATGTTGCCGAAGGTGTCGCCGAATTCGTCGTTGAAGAACGGGCCCTGCACGCCGGGCGGCAGGGTGTGGCGAATGTCGCCGATCTTCTTGCGCACCTGGTAGAACACCTCGGGCACGCGCGCCGCCGGCAGCGAATCCTTGAGCACCACGAACACCTGCGATTCGCCGGGGCGCGAGTAGCTGCGTAGGTAATCGAGCTCCGGCAGCTCCTGCAGCTTCTTCTCGATCTTCTCGGTCACCTGCTCGGCGATCTCGGCGGCGGTCGCGCCCGGCCAGGGCGTGGCGACCACCATCACCTTGAACGTGAACGGCGGATCCTCCGACTGGCCGAGATGGAGGTACGACCACACCCCGACGAGCGCCAGCACCGCGATGAAGTAGCGCAGCAGCGGGCGGTGGCTGAGCGCCCAGGCCGACAGATTGAAGCGGGTCATGGCCGATACTCCGGGCGCTTGGCGAGAAGATGCTCCGGCCCGCGGCCCGCGACACCGGGGAGGCAGAGTTCGCGGGCACGACGGGCGGAGCAAGAGCAATCGGGGAGGCAACGTCCCGCCGCGGCAGCTCCCCGGGCCGCGGTCGGGTTCACAGCGCGAGCGGACGGTTGCGCGCGTCGACCGGCGCGATCACCTCGCCGTCGTGCAGCTTGTGCACGCCGGCGGCGACGATCCACAGCGCGCCGTCCAGCGTCTCGTCGAGCACGACGCCGTGTTCGCGGTAGTCGCGCACGCGGACGCTGCGCGGATGTACCTGCCGCGTGCGCGGATCGAGCACCCACACTGCAGCCTGGTCGGCTTGCCGGTCGAGCGCGGCGAGCGGCACCACGCTCTCGCGCGGGTCGGCGTCGCCGGCGAAAACCACGCGCGCAGTCTGGCCGAGCCGGAGCGCCGGCGCGGATTCGTCCAGGGCGACGCGCACGCGATAGGTGCGGCTGGCGCGATCGGCCTCCGGCGCGATCTCGCGCAGATGCGCATTGAGGCGCTGGCCACCGGCGGCCCAGGGTTCGACCACCGCCGGGCGGCCGACGCGGTAGTCGGCGACCCGGTTCTCCGGCACGGCGATCTCGACTTCGATCGCGCCGTCGCGGGCGAGGGTGGCGATCGGCTGGCCGGCGGCCACGACCTGGCCCGCCTCGGCGCCGATCGCGGTGATCGTGCCGGCCGCATCGGCGCGCAGCGCCGCGTATTCGGCCTGGTTGCGCGCCACCGCCAGCGCCGCTTCGGCCTGTGCGACCTGCGCCTGCGCGGCCTTGAGCGCATTCGCCTGGGTATCGAACTGGGTCTGGCTGATGTAGTGCTTGTCGAGCAGGGCGCGATAGCGATTGAACTCGGATTGCGCCAGGTCGCGGTTGGCCCGCGCCGAGGCCAGCGCCGCCTGCGCGCTCGTCACCTGCAACTGCAGATCGAGCGGATCGAGTTCGGCGAGGACCTGGCCGGCGGTGACCTTGGCGCCGACATCGACCCGGCGCGCCCGGATCTTGCCGGCGACGCGGAAACCGAGCTGGCTCTCGAAGCGCGCGCGCAACTCGCCGCTGTAGATTTCGGCGCGCGCCTCTTCGCCGGCCTGCGGGTGGATCACGATCGCCGGCCGCGGCGGCGGCGGCGCGGCCGCGCGCGTGTCGCAGCCGCCGAGGGCGAACGCACTGCCCAAGGCCAGCAATCCGGCGCATAATGTCACGTGAGACAGGGGCAGGGCGCGCATGGCGGCGATTCCTCCGGCGATTGATCCAGATCAATTACTGAACGCTCGGGTATAGTATTATTATTGAACTGAACTGTCCAGTATCCAGATGAACTCGTCCTCCGCCGTCGCCAGGAGCGGCAGTCCGGGCCGCCCGAAAGACCTGGAAAAGCGCGCCGCGATTCTGGACGTGGCCAAGCGTCTGTTCACGACGCACGGCTTCGAGGGCACCAGCATGGATGCGATCGCCGCGGCGGCGGGCGTGTCCAAGCTCACCGTGTACAGCCATTTCCAGGACAAGGAGCGGCTGTTCACCGCGGCGGTGGCCTGCGTCTGTCAGGAGCAGATGCCGCCCGAACTCTTCATGGCCGACCTCAAGGGGCCGATCCGCAAGCAGTTGCTGACCATCGCGCGCGCGTTCTTCGCGCTCGTCACCAGCGACGAGGCGCTGTCGGTGCATCGCACGATCGTGGCCAACGCGCGGCAGTCGCCGAAACTCGCGCAACTGTTCTGGGAGGCGGGTCCGAAGCGCACCCAGGAGGCGTTCGAGTCGTTCCTGCGGCAGGAGGTCGAGGCCGGCAAGCTCGACATCCCCGACCTGCACCGCGCGTCCTCGCAGTTCTTCTGCCTGCTCAAGGGCGAATACCACGCGCGGCTGGAATGCGGCTGCGGCGCGCCGCTGACGCCGCGCGAGATCGACGAGCACCTCAACGCGACGGTGGATATGTTCCTGCGCGCGTATGCGCCGCGCTGAGGCCGTTTAGCCGGCCGGGCCGGCGGCGCCGAATTCCTTGCGCAGCCACTCGTCGAGCAGGCGCTTGTCGTAGCGCAGCGGATCGGTGCTGGCCGGTACCGTGCGATCGAGATACGCCGCATCGCGCAACTTCGCCGCGCCCTCGCGCAGCACCGCGCCGTCGGCGGCGAGCAGCCGGAAGTGCAGGTCGATGCGCGGCGGATAGGCGTGGCGCAGCACGCGCACGTCCTGCGCGCCCGGTCCGCGCCAGGGTTCGAAGTCGCCGGCGAGCTTGATGTCGTCGATCGTCACGAGCAGGCGCCGTCCCGGCGGCAGCACGCGATCGGCGCGCGCGGCGAGGTGGTCGCCGAGTTCCTTCATCCACTGCTCGGGACGCAACCAGCCGCGATGCAGGGGATTGTCGCGGACCTCGCTCAGCCGATCGGTCGGCGCCCACTGCACCTCGACCCGCGGCGCCGCGACGTCGCGATTCGGCGGCGGCTCGGCCGCGGCCCGCGCGGCGAACGCGCAGGACAGCAGCAACAGGAAGACGACGGATCGCATCGCACACCTCCGGCCGTTGCGCGGTCCCGACATCCTGCCAGACGCGACACCGCGGCGGAACGTCGCGGCCTCGCCAAAGCCGGCGCTTCGTGCTTCAATGGACCGCGAAGCGGGGGTGCCCCGCAGCGATCGTCCGGCCGGTTCCGGCGGGCTGCCGCGAAGCGCGGCGATCGGTGTCGGGCTGAGACAAACCCTTGGTACCTGATCCGGTTCGTACCGGCGTAGGGAGTCTTCGCCCGAGTCGCGGCGTCCGCTTCGCATCCACCGTCGAGGAGGTCGCCATGAACGCGCTTGCCGCCGAACTGATCCGTCGCACCGCCGAACTGTCCGCCGCGGTCACGCGGCCGATCCCCGGTTCGCGCAAGATCCACGTGCGCGGCAGCCGCGACGACCTCGCCGTGCCGATGCGCGAGATCGTGCAGGCCGACACGCCCTCGACCTTCGGCGCGGAGCGGAACCCGCCGCTGGCCGTCTACGACACCTCCGGTCCGTATACCGATCCCGACCACCGCGTCGATCTGACCGCCGGCCTGCCGGCGCTGCGCGCGCGCTGGATCGAGGCGCGCGGCGACAGCGAGCTGCTGGCCGATTTCAGTTCCGGGTTCAGCCGCCGCCACGCCGTCGCTCCGGAGCTCGCCGACGTGCGGTTCCCGGCGCTGCGTCGCCCGCGCCGCGCGCGCGCCGGCGCCAACGTCACCCAGATGCACTACGCGCGGCGCGGCATCGTCACGCCGGAAATGGAGTTCGTCGCGATCCGCGAGAACCAGCGCATCGAGGCGCTGCAGGAGACCGGCCTGCTGCGGCAGCATCCCGGCGAGGGTTTCGGTGCGCGGCTGCCGGCGCGGATCACGCCGGAGTTCGTGCGCGACGAAGTGGCGCGCGGCTGCGCCATCATCCCCTGCAATATCAATCATCCGGAATCCGAGCCGATGATCATCGGCCGCAATTTCCTGGTGAAGATCAACGCCAACATCGGCAATTCCGCGGTCACCTCGTCGATCGCGGAAGAGGTGGAAAAAATGGTGTGGGCGATCCGCTGGGGCGCCGACACGGTGATGGACCTCTCCACCGGCCGCCACATCCACGAGACCCGCGAGTGGATCGTGCGCAACAGTCCGGTGCCGATTGGCACGGTGCCGATCTACCAGGCGCTGGAGAAGGTCGGCGGGGTGGCCGAAGATCTCACCTGGGAGCTGTTCCGCGACACCCTGATCGAGCAGGCCGAGCAGGGCGTGGACTACTTCACCATCCACGCCGGCGTGCGCCTGCCGTTCATTCCGCTGACCGCCAAGCGCGTCACCGGCATCGTCTCGCGCGGCGGCTCGATCCTCGCCAAGTGGTGCCTCGCCCACCACCAGGAGAATTTCCTCTACACCCATTTCGCGGAGATCTGCGAGATCATGAAGGCCTACGACGTCGCCTTCTCGCTGGGCGACGGCCTGCGGCCCGGTTCGATCGCCGATGCCAACGACGCGGCGCAGTTCGCCGAGCTCGACACCCTGGGCGAGCTCACGCGCATCGCCTGGCAGCACGACGTGCAGGTGATGATCGAGGGTCCCGGCCACGTGCCGATGCAGCTCATCAAGGAGAACATGGAGCGGCAGTTGGCGAAGTGCGGCGAGGCGCCGTTCTACACGCTCGGGCCGCTCACCACCGACATCGCGCCCGGCTACGACCACATCACCTCGGCGATCGGCGCGGCGCTGATCGGCTGGTTCGGCACGGCGATGCTGTGCTACGTCACGCCGAAGGAGCACCTCGGCCTGCCCGACAAGCAGGACGTGCGCGACGGCATCATCGCCTACAAGATCGCCGCGCACGCCGCCGATCTCGCCAAGGGCCATCCCGGCGCGCAGGCGCGCGACAACGCGCTCAGCAAGGCGCGCTTCGAGTTCCGCTGGGAGGACCAGTTCCACCTCGGCCTCGATCCGGAGAAGGCGCGCGAATTCCACGACGAGACGCTGCCGAAGGAGGCGCACAAGACCGCGCACTTCTGCTCGATGTGCGGGCCGAAGTTCTGCTCGATGAAGATCACCCAGGACGTGCGCGACTACGCCCGCGCGCACGGCCTCGACGCGACCGCCGCGCTCGCGCAAGGCCTGGCCGAGAAGGCCGCCGAGTTCCGCGAATCCGGCGGCGAGGTGTATCGCCCGGAGTGAGTCCGCCCGCGCCGGCCGGCGTGCGCCGCGTCCGCGTCTGCGGCACAATGACGCCGGCCTCGAGGAACGTTCCCGCCCATGTCGATCGTCACCCGGTTCCAGGAGCGGCGCACCCGCTGGCTGCTGCGCGGCAGCCTCGCGCTGGTCGCGATCTACACCTTGGTCGTGCTGGCGTTGATGTGGTGGTGGAGCTATGAACCGGTGCCGTTCGACGTGGTCGCGCTGGCGCGGCAGCGCGCCGCGGCGCACGGCCAGACGCCGGTCACCGGATCGGTCGTGACCAGCACGCTGATGGGCTGCGCCGAGACCCTGCTCGACAAGCGCGGCGGCTATCTGTCCAACGACGTGTTCCCGCCCGGCGCGCTGATGGACGACGTGCCGAACTGGGAATTCGGCGTGCTCACCGCCACGCGCGATCTCGCCCGCGAGCTGCGCAACCGCTTCGCGCGCTCGCAATCGCAATCCGAGGAGGACGTCGATCTGAAGGAAGCCGATCCGCTGTTCTCCAGTCCCAACGATCGCTGGCTGCTGCCGAGCTCCGAAGGCCAGTACCGCAAGGCGATCGCGCACCTCGACGCCTACTTCCAGCGCCTCGGCAGGAACGATCCGAACGGCGCGCAGTTCTATGCCCGCGCCGACAGCCTGGCGGATTATCTCGACACCGTCTCGGCGCGCCTCGGCAGCCTGTCGCAGCGGTTGTCGGCGAGCGTCGGCCAGTTGCGCCTGGAGGGCGATGCGCCGGTCGATCCCGCCGCGTCGGCCGGCGCCAAGGGCGCGGACATCGTCAAGACGCCCTGGAGCCGGATCGACGACGTGTTCTACGAAGCGCGCGGCTACACCTGGGCATTGCTCGTGCAGCTCAAGGCGGTGCAGGCCGATTTCGCGCCGGTGCTCGAACGCAAGAACGCGATGGTGAGCCTGAAGCAGATCATCCGCGAGCTCGAGGAATCGCAGAAGCCGGTGCGCAGTCCGATCATCCTCAACGGCAGTCCGTTCGGCTTCTTCGCCAACCATTCGCTGGTGATGGCGAACTACGTCTCGCGCGCCAATGCCGCGGTGATCGATCTGCGGGCATTGCTCGAGCGCGGGTGAACCCCGAAAATCCGTCGTCCGTTCGCGCCGGGACCGGCGGCGTTGCCTGCCGCCGGGCGCACGCCCGACGGCTGGGAATCACCTGATGCGATCCGCACCCGAACGCAACTTTCTGCGCTGGCTCGCCGACGGGCGGCTGCTCTGGCTGCTCCTGCTGCTGCCGGTCGCGCTGTACCTGCCGGCGCTGCCGATCGACGAGACGCGCTATCTCGCGGTGGCCTGGGAAATGCGTCTGCACGGCGATTTCCTGGTGCCGCATCTCAACGGCGCGCCGTACTCGGACAAGCCGCCGCTGCTGTTCTGGCTGATCAATCTCGGCTGGCTCGTGGCCGGCATGAACGCGTGGGCGGTGCGGCTCGGCGTGCTCGCCGCCTCGCTCGCCTCGCTGCTCCTGTGCGAGCGCCTGGTGCGGCGCCTGGAGCCGGATCGCGCGGTGGCCGAGCGCGCGCTGTGGCTGTTCGCCGGCATGATCTACTTCGCGCTGTTCTCGAGCGCGATCATGTTCGACGTGCTGCTGACCACCTGCGTGCTGGTCGCGCTGCACGGCACGCTCGATCTCGACGCGCAGCGTTGGCGACGCGGTACGCTGCTGCTCGCGCTCGGCTTCGGTCTCGGCATTCTCACCAAGGGGCCGGTCGCGCTGCTCGACGCCGGCCTCGCCGCGGCGCTCGCGCCGTGGTGGAGCGCGACCGCGCGGGCGGCGAAGCGGCGCTGGTATGCGTGCCTGGCGCTCGGCGTGCTCGGCGGCGCCGGCGTGGCGCTCGCCTGGGCGATTCCGGCGGCGCTGGCCGGCGGGCCGGAGTACGCGAACGCGATCTTCCTGCATCAGACCGTGGACCGCATGGCGCGGAGCTTCGCCCATCGCCGGCCGCCGTGGTGGTATCTGCTCGTCCTGCCGCTGATGCTGCTGCCGTGGACGCTCAGCCTGCGCGCGCCGTGGCGGGCGTGGTGCGAAAATGTCCACATTGGGAAAAGTGCGCGTTTCGCGATCGCCGCGTTCGCGCCGGCGTTCGGCGTGTTCTGTCTGGTCAGCGGCAAGCAGCCGCACTATCTGCTGCCGTTGCTGCCGGCGCTGGCGCTGTATCTCGCGTTGGTGCTCGGCGACGCCCGCGCCGCGGTGCGCGGCCGCCCGTTCGCCGCGCTGCTCACGCTCGCCGGAATCGCGCTCGCCGCGCTGCCGTATCTGGCGGCGCACGCGAGCGCGATCGCCGGGCTCGATCGGCTGGTGCGCGATGGCCACCTGACCGAGTCGTTCCTGGGCGTGGTCGCGGGCGTGTGGCCGTGGTGGGGTGTGGCGCTGACGCTGCTCGGTCTCGGCCTGCTCACGCTGCGCGGCGCGCACGCCTCGCTGCGCGCGCTGGCGCTGGCCACGGTCGCGGCCGCGGCGCTCGCCGAGCTCGCCCTGGCGCAGGGCATCGGCCCGTACGTCGACGTGAGCGTCGCCGCCGCGCGCATCCGTGCGATCCAGGAGTCCGGCCGGCCGATCGCGCATCTGGCCTGGCACCACGGCTTGTTCGAGTTCGCCGGCCGGCTGACGCAGCCGCTACCGAAGGTGAGCTTCGCCGAGCTGCCGGCCTGGTGCGCGGCGCATCCGGACGGCACCGTGGTCACGTTCTACACCAAGTATCCGATCGCCGCGCCGCCCGAGCTCGAGCTGCCGTACCGCTTCGGCCGCATCCGATTCTGGCGCGCGCGCGACATCGCCGCGCAGACCCTGCCGCCGGCGCCGCTCAAGCCGGACGAGGACGAGTCGCCGGAGGACTGAGCCTCAGCGCAGGCCGGCGCTGTTCGCCGACGCCGCACGACCGACCGGGGCGGCGCGCTCAGAAGTGCGGCTTCTCCGGACACTGCTGGAAGCGCGCCACGCTTTCCAGGATTTCCCGGCGTGCGGCGGCGGCGTCGTCCCAGCCGTCCACTTTTACCCATTTCCCTTTTTCCAGATCCTTGTAGTGCTCGAAGAAATGGCCGATACGGTCGCGCCAGTGCTGCGGCACGTCGCCGATGTCGTTGATGTGATCGTAGTGGGCGAACACCTTGAGCGCGGGCGCGGCGACGATCTTGGTGTCGGCGCCGGCCTCGTCGGTCATGCGCAGCACGCCGACCGGGCGGCAGCGGATCACCGAGCCCGGAATCAGCGGCAGCGGCATCAGCACCAGCACGTCGACCGGATCGCCGTCGCCGCACAGCGTGTGCGGCACGTAGCCGTAGTTGCACGGATAGCGCATCGGCGTGGCCAGCACGCGATCGACGAAGATCGCGCCGGTCTTCTTGTCCACTTCGTACTTGACCGGGTCGGAATCCTTCGGGATTTCGATGACGACATTGATTTCGTTCGGCACGTCCTTGCCGGACGAAACGAGATCGAGGCCCATGACTGGCTCCCACGCGAATGCAAAGGGGCGCGAAGGATACGCGAAAGCGCGCCGCCGCGCAGCCGGGGGCAGTGGCTGCTATCGATTGACGATAGTATCGTGAAGCGTTAGTATGGGCCGATGATCCGATCCTTCCGCGACCGCGACACGGAAGCGTTGTTCGAGGGTCGGCGCATCCCGCGTTGGCGGCACATCGAAACCGTCGCCATGCGCAAGCTCGCCATGCTGCATCGCGCCGCCCGGATCGACGATCTGCGCATTCCGCTGCACAACCGGCTGGAGAAGCTCAAGGGCAAGCGCAAGGACCAATGGAGCATTCGCATCAACGACCAATGGCGGATCTGCTTCCGCTGGATCGAGGCGGATGCGCACGACGTGGAAATCGTCGATTATCACTAGGAGGCGACATGCGTACCGTTCCGTACCCGACTCCGGGCGAAATCCTGCTCGAGGAATTTCTTCGGCCGATGCGGATCACGCAATACCGGCTCGCCAAGGAAATCGGCGTGCCGCAGCGGCGCATCGGCGAAATCGTGGCCGGCAAGCGCGCGATCACGGCCGATACCGGCCTGCGGCTGGCGCGGTTTTTCGGCACCAGCGAGGGCTTCTGGACCGGCCTGCAGGACGACTACGACCGCGCCACCGTCAAGCAGGCGATCGCGAAAACGCTGGCGCACATCAAGCCATGGCATGCGCGACACGCGGCCTGACGAACGGACGATGGCCGGCCCGTTGCGGTTCAGCGAGCCGTGGCGCGCGGTCGCGGAACGAGGAAACGCGGGAGCATCGGTCGCGCGAAGAAGAGAAACCCCGCCGCAGCGGGGTTTCTTCTTTCTCCATCTCGCCGATCAAAGCAGCGGGATCAGCAGCAGCGCGACGATGTTGATGATCTTGATCAGCGGGTTCACCGCGGGACCGGCGGTGTCCTTGTACGGATCGCCGACGGTGTCGCCGGTCACCGCGGCCTTGTGCGCGTCCGAGCCCTTGCCGCCGAAGTTGCCGTCCTCGATATACTTTTTCGCATTGTCCCAGGCGCCGCCGCCGGTGGTCATCGAGATCGCCACGAACAGGCCGGTGACGATGGTGCCGACCAGCACGCCGCCGAGCGCCTTGGCGCCTTCCGCGCTGGAGCCGGTGACGAGCTTGGCGCCGAACGCGACCACGATCGGCACCAGCACCGGCAGCAGCGAGGGCACCAGCATTTCCTTGATCGCGGCCTTGGTCAGAAGGTCCACCGCCTTGGAGTAGTCGGGCTTGCCGGTGCCTTCCATGATGCCCTTGATCTCGCGGAACTGGCGCCGGACTTCCTCGACGACCGCACCCGCGGCGCGACCGACCGCCTCCATCGCCATCGCGCCGAACAGGTACGGGATCAGGCCGCCGATGAACAGGCCGATCAGGATCATGTGGTCCGAGAGGTCGAACGGAATGAGCTGGTTGGCGAGGCTCGGCGTCGTACTCAGGTTGTGGGTGTAGTCGGCGAACAGCACCAGCGCGGCGAGGCCGGCCGAGCCGATCGCGTAGCCCTTGGTCACGGCCTTGGTGGTGTTGCCGACGGCGTCGAGCGGATCGGTCACCGCGCGGACTTCCTTCGGCAGCTCGGCCATCTCGGCGATGCCGCCGGCGTTGTCGGTGATCGGGCCGTAGGCGTCGAGCGCGACGATCATGCCGGTCATGCTGAGCATGGCGGTGGCCGCGATCGCGATGCCGTACAGGCCGGCGAAGTAGTGCGCGGCCCAGATCGCGGCGCAGATCGCCAGCACCGGCAGCGCGGTCGCCTTCATCGACACGCCGATGCCGGCGATGATGTTGGTGGCATGGCCGGTGGTCGAGGCTTTGGCGACGTGGCGCACCGGCGAGAACTCGGTCGCCGTGTAGTACTCGGTGATTACCACCATCGCGACCGTCAGCAGGATGCCGATCAGCGCGCAGCCGTACACGTTCCAGACGCCGAACCTGGCGCCCGCCATCAGCGCCTGCGTCACCGGCACGAACGCGGCCAGCGCCAGCACCGCGGAGACGCCCACGCCCATGTACAGCGCACTCATGATCTTGCCGCCGGCGCGGGCCTTGACGAAGAACGTGCCGATGATCGAGGCGACGATGGAAATGCCGCCGAGCACGAGCGGGTAGATCACGCCGTACTCGCCGGCGTCCTTGCCGAGCACGCCGCCGAGCAGCATGGTGGCGATCAGCGTCACCGCGTAGGTCTCGAACAGGTCGGCGGCCATGCCGGCGCAGTCGCCGACGTTGTCGCCGACGTTGTCCGCGATCACCGCCGGGTTGCGCGGATCGTCCTCGGGAATGCCGGCCTCGACCTTGCCGACCAGATCGGCGCCGACGTCGGCGCCCTTGGTGAAGATGCCGCCGCCCAGACGCGCGAAGATCGAGATCAGCGAGGCGCCGAAGGCGAGGCCGACCAGCGCATGCAGCGCCTCGTCCTGGCTCTGGCCGAAGTGCCGCAGACCGGCGTAGTAGCCGGCCACGCCGAGCAGGCCGAGACCGACCACCAGCAACCCGGTGATCGAGCCGCCGCGGAAGGCGATCTGCAGCGCCGCGTTCATGCCGCTGCGCGCGGCTTCCGCGGTGCGCACGTTGGCGCGCACCGAGATGTTCATGCCGATGTAGCCGGCGGCGCCGGACAACACCGCGCCGATGGCGAAGCCGAGCGCCGTGCTCCAGTGCAGGGCGAAGCCGATCACCACGAACAGCGCGGCGCCGACCATCGCGATGGTGGTGTACTGGCGGTTGAGATAGGCGCGCGCGCCCTCCTGCACGGCCGCGGCGATTTCCTGCATGCGCGGGCTGCCGGCGGGCTTGGCCAGGATCCAGCTGCGCGACCACACTCCGTATACGATCGCGAGCACGGCGGCGCCGAGCGCGATCCACAAGGCGTATTGCTGAAAAAACATCGAATTCTCCCTTGGCTTCCAGGCGTGGACGGGACAAACGGGGGAAACAGCGCAAAATCCGGCGCAGTATAGCGGGCGCGTGCCGGCCTGCCACTCGTGCGCCGCAGCAGCGCGCGGCCTGCGGCGGCGCCGGCGATCCGGATCGGCCGGCGCGGCGGTCGGGCCGGGTCGCTACGGCAGCGAGGGGGATGCGCCGGCGAGCGCGCGTGAGGTCACTTGTCGGCGATCGAATACGCTGCGAGCTGCTTCTTCGCCAGCGCGAGCTTGAGCCGCGCATACTTCGGCAGGCCGCTCGCGCGATCGTACGGCGGCGTGTCCTCGCCGCGGATCAACGGCTCGAGATAGCGCCGCGCGGCGGCGGTGATGCCGAAGCCGTCGGCGCGGATGAAGCTGCGTGGCAGCTTCTTCTCGACGTTGGCGATGCGCTTAAGCGGCGCCGGCTCGATCGTCCAGCGGAACGGCCGGTTCGACACGCGCCGGATCACCGGCATCACCGCGTCGTGTCCGGCCAGCGCGTATTCGACCGCGGCGCGGCCCACGGCCCAGGCTTGCTCGGCGTCGACCCGGCTCGCCAGGTGCCGCGCCGAGCGTTGCAGGTAGTCCGGCACCGCCCAGTGGAATTTGTAGCCGAGTCTGCTTTTTACCAATTGCGCGACCACCGGCCCGACGCCGCCGAGCTGGGTGTGGCCGAAGGCGTCCACGCTGCCGGCTTCGGCGAGGAACCGGCCGTCGGCGTTGCGCAGACCTTCCGAGACGACCACCGCGCAGTAGCCGACGCGCGCGACCGTCGCCTTGACCCGGGCGAGGAACGCCGCCTCGTCGAACGGAATCTCGGGGAACAGGATGAGGTGCGGCGGATCGTCGGGACCGCCGGCGGCGAGGCCGGCGGCGGCGGCGATCCAGCCGGCGTGACGGCCCATCACCTCCATCACGAACACCTTGGTGGAGGATTCGCACATCGAGGCGACGTCGTAGCTCGCCTCGAGGATCGACAGCGCGGTGTACTTCGCCACCGAGCCGAAGCCGGGGCAGGCATCGGTGATCGGCAGATCGTTGTCGACCGTCTTCGGCACGCCGATCACGTGCAGCGGATAGCCGCGGGCGCGGGCGAACTCGGCGATCTTGAGCGAGGTATCGGCCGAATCGTTGCCGCCGTTGTACAGGAAATGGCGGATGTCGTGCGCCGCGAACACCGCGAGCAGGCGCTCGTAGTGCGCGCGATCGACCTCCGGCGACTTCAGCTTGAACCGGCACGAACCGAACGCGCCGCCCGGCGTATGGCGCAGCGCGGCGAGGGCGGCGCGATCCTCGCGCGCCAGATCGATCAGCTCCTCGCGCAGCGCACCGAGGATGCCGATGCGCGCGGCGAACACACGCACGCGGCGCCGACGGCAGGTGTCGATCACCGCCGCGGCGGTGGCATTGATGACGGCGGTCACGCCGCCGGACTGGGCGTAGAGCAGATGGCCTTCGCGCATGATGCGGGCGTTTCCGTTTGACACTCCGTACCGCTGCCGCTAGCTTAGCCGAACGCACCGCCATTTGGCTTGCCCGCGGACGGGTCGCCGTTCCGCCGCCGGCGACGGACAACGACCAGACTATGCGCATCGTCTTCTTCGGCCCGAACGGTTCGGGCAAGGGCACCCAGGCCGCGCTGCTCAAGCGCGAGCTCAACGTGCCGCACATCTCCACCGGCGATCTGCTGCGCGCGGCGGTGAAGGCCGGCACCCCGCTCGGGCTCAAGGCGAAGGCGGTGATGGAGGCCGGCAAGCTGGTCTCCGACGAGATCGTGCTCGGCATGCTCGAGGAACGGCTGGCGCAAGCCGATGTCGGCGGTGGCTTCATCCTCGACGGCTATCCACGCAATCTGGCGCAGTGCGCGGCGCTGGAGGATCTGCTCGCGCGCATCGGCCAACCGCTCGACATCGCCATCGAGCTCGACGTGCCCGACGAGGTGATCCTGGCGCGCTGCGAGATCCGCTTCCGCGCCGAGCACCGTCCCGACGACGATCCGGCGATCGTGCGCAAGCGCCTGCAGGTCTACCGCGAACAGACCGCACCGGTGGCGCGGCACTTCGCCGAGCTCGGCAAGCTGGTGACGGTCGACGGCGTCGGCGAGGTCGAGACCGTGTTCCGGCGCATCCTCGCCGTGCTGCCGCGCGCCGCGGTGGCCTGAGCGCCACGTGCCGCCCGCCGCGGCGGACGTTTCGTTTCCGGAATCCGTTCGATGACGTCATGGCTTTATCTGCTGCGCGATCTGTGCCAGTTGCGCCGCGGCCCGCAGGACATGCCGTATTCGCCGCCGCTGCTGGTCGCCGTGTGCGCGGCGAATCTGCTGCTGCAGCTCGGCATCGCGCATCTGGTCGGGGTCGGCGCCGGCGGCGATACGCTCGGCGCCGGGCTGATCGGTCTCGCCCTCAATCTCGGCCTGCTGTATGGGCTGCTGACCCTGCGCGGCTTCGCCAACCGCTTCGTCCAGGCCGCGCTGGCGCTGATCGGCTGCGCGATCGTGTTCTCCCTGCTCAGCCTGCCGGTGGTGCTCGCCACCGGCGCGCGCGCGCTCGCGCCGGAGACGATCACGCCGCTGCAGGCGCTGCTTGCGCTGCTGGCGTTCCCGATCGTGATCTGGAAGCTGGTGGTCGACGCGCACATCCTGCGCCACAGCCTCGACATCCCGTTTCTCGGCGGCCTGGTCGTCGCCCTGCTGTGGGTCGTCGCCGAGCTGGTTCTTGCTTCGGCGCTGCGCGGCCCGGGGCTCGGCACGTGAGCGCCGCCGTCGCGGCCGGCCGCGAGGCGTCATGAAATTGTATATTTTAGGAATTTGTGGAACTTTCATGGGCGGCGTCGCCGCGCTCGCGCGCGCGCTCGGCCACGAGGTCGCCGGCTGCGACGCCAACATCTACCCGCCGATGAGCGAGCAGCTCGCCGCGCTCGGCATCCGGCTCGATCCGGGCTATCGCGCCGAACACCTCGAGCCGCCGCCGGATCGGGTGATCGTCGGCAACGCGCTGTCGCGCGGCAATCCCGTGGTGGAGTGCATGCTCGCCGCGCGCCTGCCGTACGTGTCCGGACCGCAATGGGTCGGCGAGGAGGTGCTGGCGGCGCGGCGCGTGTTCGCGGTGGCCGGCACCCACGGCAAGACCACCACGACGGCGCTGCTCGCCTGGCTGCTCGACCGTTGCGGTCGCGCGCCCGGCTTCCTGGTCGGCGGGGTGCCGGAGAATTTCGGCGTCTCGGCGCGACTCGACGGGCGGGGCGCGGGGGGCCAAGCGACTTTCTCGGCTCGGCCCTCGGCCCTCCGCCCTCGGCCCTCCGACTTCGTCATCGAGGCGGACGAATACGACACCGCATTTTTCGACAAGCGCTCGAAGTTCGTGCACTACCGGCCGGAAATCTGCGTGCTCAACAATCTCGAATACGACCACGCCGACATCTTTCCCGACCTCGCCGCGATCCAGCGCCAGTTCCATCATCTGGTCCGCACCGTGCCGGGCAACGGCCGCCTGATCGTCAACGCCGAGGATGCGCATCTGGCCGAGGTGCTGGCGCTGGGCGCCTGGACGCCGGTGACCACCTTCGGCATCGAGCGCGGCGACTGGCGCGCGCGTCTGCTGGCGCCGGACGGTTCGCACTTCGTCGTGCTGCGTGACGGGCGTGAACTCGGCGCGGTGCGCTGGGACCTGCTCGGCCGGCACAACGTGATGAACGCGCTCGCCGCGCTGGCGGCGGCGGAGGCCGGCGGTGCGGACGTCGCGCAGGCGCTGACGGCGTTCGCGTCGTTCCGCGGCGCGCGGCGACGGCTCGAGCGCATCGGCGAGCCGGCCGGGGTGCGCGTCTACGACGACTTCGCCCACCATCCGACCGCGATCGCGACGACGCTCGCGGGCCTGCGGGCCCGCGTCGGCGCCGCGCGTATCCTGGTCGGGCTCGAGCCGCGCTCCAATTCGATGCGCGCCGGCGCGCACGCCGACGAGCTCGCGCCGGCGCTGCGCGAGGCCGATGCGGTGGTGCTGCTCGATCCGCCCGGCCTGGCGTGGGACGCCACCCGGGCGACCGCGGCGCTCGGCGCGCGCGGCCGCACCGCGCCGAGCGTGCCCGCGCTGCTCGAGGCGCTGCGGCAGTTGGTGCAGCCGGGCGACCACGTCGTGTTCATGTCCAACGGCGGGTTCGACAACGCACCGCGGCGGTTCGTCGCGTTGCTCGCCGAATCTGCCGCCGCGCCGCGGACGGCGGACGCGGGATAGGCGCGGCCGGGCGGCGCGCGACCCTTCCGCCCGCCGGCGGATGCGCCTACACTGCCGGCGTGGCGCTGGTCGACATCCCGCTGTTTCCGCTCAACACCGTGCTGTTTCCCGGCGGACCGCTCCACCTGCGCATCTTCGAGCGGCGCTACCTCGACATGGTGCGCGACTGCGCGCGCGAAGGCCAGGGCTTCGGCGTGTGCATGATCCTGCACGGCCGCGACGCGGGCGAGGCCTCGGTGCCGGCGGCGATCGGCACGCTCGCGCACATTGTGGATTTCTATACCACGGCCGACGGCCTGCTCGGCATCCGCGCCGAGGGCGGGGCGCGGTTCCACGTCGATCGCTCGCGCGTGCGCGACAACGGCCTTGCCCACGGCGCGGTGCGCTTCTGGCCGCCGGAGCCGACGGTGCCGCTGCCGCCGGAGTTCGCCCTGCTCGGCACCATCCTGGAGCGGCTGCTGGACGCCAGCGACAGCGCGTTCGCCAAGGCCGAACGCGGTTGCTACGACGACGCGAGCTGGGTCGGCTTCCGGCTCGCCGAAGCCTTGCCGCTGGAAAACCGCGAGCGCCAGCATCTGCTGCAGATGACCGATCCGCTGGTGCGGCTCGGGCAGTTGATGCACTACCTGCCGCGTTTCCAGAAGGCCTGACGGCTGCGGCGCGGGCGGCGATCCGATGGCGACGCTGAAGGACAAGACGCTGTTCATCACCGGCGCCTCGCGCGGCATCGGTCTCGCCATCGCGCTGCGCGCCGCGCGTGACGGCGCCAACGTGGTCATCGCGGCGAAGTCGGACGTGCCCAATCCCAAACTGCCCGGCACGATCCACACCGCCGCCGCCGCGGTCGAGGCGGCCGGCGGCCGCGCGCTGGCGCAGAAGTGCGACATCCGCGACGCCGCCGCGGTCGCGGCCGCGGTCGCCGCGGCGGTGGCGCGTTTCGGCGGCATCGACATCCTGGTCAACAACGCCAGCGCGATCTGGTTGCGCGGCACGCTGGAAACGCCGATGAAGCGCTTCGATTTGATGCACGAGGTCAACGCCCGCGGCAGTTTCCTCTGCGCGCAGGCGTGCCTGCCGCATCTGCTCAAGGCGCCGAATCCGCACATCCTCACGCTCGCGCCGCCGCCGTCGCTGGATCCGAAATGGTGGGCGCCGCATCTCGGCTACACCCTGGCGAAGATGGGCATGAGCTTCGTCACGCTCGGCCTCGCCGGCGAGTTCGGCCCGCGCGGGATCGCGGTCAACGCGCTGTGGCCGCGCACGCTGATCGCGACCGACGCGCTCAACATGATCCCGGGGGTGAGCGCGGCGAACGGGCGCCGGCCCGAGATCATGGCCGATGCGGCGCACGCCATCCTCATCCGCGACGCCGCCGGCTTCAGCGGCCGGTTCCTGATCGACGAGGACGTGCTGCGCGAGGCCGGCATCGACGACTTCGGCCGCTACGCAGTCGATCCAGCGGCGCCGCTGTTGCCGGATCTCTTTCTGTAGGGGCTCTCTGAACAACTGGTTGCTGCGACGCTGAGTGGAGGAGTGCGATGCGTTTTCTGCACAGCATGGTGCGCGTGCGCGATCTGGCCGAATCGCTGCGCTTCTACTGCGACGGCCTCGGCTTGCGCGAGACGCGCCGCCGCGAGCATCCGCAAGGCAAGTACACGCTGGTGTTTCTTGCCGCGCCGGAAAATCCCGAGGTCGAGATCGAGCTCACCTGGAACTGGGATTCGACCGAGGACTACGGCAGCGCGCGCAACTTCGGCCACCTCGCGTTCCGCGTCGACGACATCTATGCGACGTGTGCGCGCCTGCAAGGGATGGGCTACACGATCAACCGCCCGCCGCGCGACGGCCACATGGCGTTCGTGCGCTCGCCGGACCGGATCTCGATCGAGCTGCTGCAGGACGGTCACTTGCCGCCGCAGGAGCCGTGGGCGTCGATGTCGAACGTCGGCACCTGGTGAGCGCGGCTACGGCGTCAAGCCGTTGCCGGCAACCAGGTTGTCGGCGATGGTGACGCTCGCGTCCGGCACCACCTGCCAGATGCCGTGACCCTGGTTGCCGGTGACCGTGTTGCCGGTCACGCGTGAGCCGGCCGCGGCGCCGATCAGAATGCCGACGCCGGTCGCGGATTCCGAACCGGCCAGTTGGCGGGTGCCCTGTACCCGGTTGCCGGATACCTCGGTGTGGGTCGCGTCGTTGGTCAGCACGATGCCCTGGCCGACGTTGTCCGTCAGCACGTTGTCGGTCGCCTGCGTGCCGTCGCTGTTGGAGACGCGGAGGTTGGCGTGATAGCTGCCGTCGATCGCGTTGGCGCCGTTGCCGCTCAGCGTGTTGTGATCGAACACGACGCCATCGACCGTCGCCGATCCGCCGAGCGCGACCGGGACGCCGGTCTGGAATGCGCCGCCGGCATTGTTCGCGAACGTGCAGTTCTGGATCGCCACGTCGTGCACCGCCTCGCCGGCATTGGGCTCGATGTCGATGCCGTTCTCCGGTGCGGTGCCGGCGGTGTTCGCGAACACCGACGCGGTCACGCTGACGCCGCTGGCGTTGGTGATGCTCATGCCCTGACGGCGATTGTGGTCGGCGGTGACGCGGCAGATCGTGATCTGCGAACTCGCCGCGTTGCCGATGTAGATGCCGTCGCCCCAGGCTTCGCGCACGGTCACGTGATCGATGGCGACGCGGCGGGCATTGCCGATGTCGATGGCCATGCCCCATTCGCCGCCGGTGCCGGTGTGCGCCGCGCGCTCGCCCTCGATCGTGCCGCCGCCGACGATGTTGACGTCGCTCACGCCGTGGACCTGCACGACGGCGTAGGTTCCGGCGCTGGTGCCGATCGCCTTGAGTACCGCGCCTTGGCTCAATTGCAGTGTCGTGTTGCCGCCCGGACTCAGGCCGTGGTTGCCGCCGGAACTCGATGCGGTCGGGTCGATCAGGTAGGTGCCGGCGGGAACCAGCACCGTTCCGCCGGTGCCGGCGACCGCGTCGAGCGCACGCTGGATGGCGTGGGTGTCGTCGGCGATGCCGTCGCCGCGCGCGGCATAGGGCGCGTCCCGGACGTTCACCACCAACGTGGAGGCAGGGTCGGGCGCGCACAGATTGGCGCTGTCGAAACCGTGGCGGAAGATCACGTCCGTCGCCGCGGCCATCGCCGCCGCGGGCAGCGCGAGCAGCACGACGAGTCCGGCGCCGGCGGCGCGCGGCGTGCGTCGATGGTCGTGACTGCGGGACATGCGCCGACGCCGAGCTCGTTCCGAGGTTCCTCAGGCCAACGCCTGGCGGAGATCGTCGATCAGATCGTCGGCGTGCTCGAGCCCGACCGACAGGCGCAGCAGATTCGGCGGCGAGACCGGGTTCGGTCCTTCGACCGAGGCGCGATGCTCGATCAGCGATTCGCAGCCGCCGAGCGAGGTCGCGTTGGTGAACAGCCTCACCTTGGCGGCGACCGCGAGCGCGGTGTCGCGCCCGCCGCGGATGCGCACGCTCAGCATGCCGCCGAAATCGCGCATCTGCCGCGCCGCGATGGCGTGGTTCGGGTGCGTCGCAAGCCCCGGCCAGTGCACCGCCTCGACCCGCGGATGGCCGGCGAGGAACTCCGCCACGGCGCGGGCGTTGCGGCAGTGCCAGGCCAGGCGTGCCGGCAGCGAACGCAGCCCGCGCAGCGTCAGCCAGGCGTTGAACGGCGCGAGCACGCCGCCGGTGAGGTGACGGCGATGCGCGACCGCGTCGAACCAGGCGTCGCGGCGGGCGAACACCAGCGCGCCGCCGAGCGCGTCGCTGTGGCCGCCGAGGTACTTGGTGGTCGAATGCATCACCACGTCGGCGCCGAGCGCGAGCGGCCGTTGCAGCAGCGGCGTGGCGAAGGTGTTGTCGCAGGCGACCGCCACGCCGTGGTCGTGCGCCAGAGTGGACAATGCGGCAATATCGCAAATGCGCAATTGTGGATTCGACGGCGTCTCGAGCCACAGCAGGCGCGTCGCCGGGGTCAGCGCCGCGCGCACGGCGGCCGGATCGGTCGCATCCACCGCGCGGGCGACGAGGCCGCGCGGCGGCAGGAACTCGTGCGCCAGCACGCGCAGGCCGCTGTAGCAGTCCTGCGGGTACAGCACCTCGGCGCCGGCCGGCAGGCCGTCGAGCAGCGCGCTGATTGCGGCCATGCCGGAGGCGAACGCGAGCGCGCCGGCGCCGCCTTCGAGCGCGGCGAGCGCCGCTTCGAGCCGGTCCTGGGTCGGGTTGCCCTCGCGCACGTACTCGAAGCCGGCGACGCGCTCGCCAGCCGGGCCGTGCGCGAAGGTGGTCGACAGGTGGATCGGCGGCGCGACCGCGCCGGTCGCGGCATCGGGCTCGGCGCCGGCATGCACGGCGAGGGTTTCAGGGCGCATCGCGGATCTCCCGGAACGCCGCGCGCGCGGCCTCGACGGTGGCGGCGATCTCGTCGGTGCCGTGCGCCGCCGAGACGAAGCCGGCCTCGAACGCGGACGGCGCGAGATACACGCCGCGCGCGAGCATGGCGTGGAAGAAACGGCGGAACGCGGCGACGTCGCAGTTCGTGGCGTCCGTATAGGTTTCCACTTTTTCACTCGTGAAGAACAGGCCGAACATGCTGCCGACGCGGTTGACCCGGAACGGCACGCCCGCCTCGCGCGCCGCTTCGACGAGGCCGTCGGTCAGCCTCTCGGTGGTGCGCTCGAGCCCGGCGTAGAAGCCGGGGGCCTGGACCAGTTCCAGCATCGCCAACCCGGCCGCCATCGCCACCGGGTTGCCGGACAGGGTGCCCGCCTGATAGATCGGGCCGGCGGGCGCCACCTGTTGCATGAATTCGCGCCGGCCGCCGTAGGCGCCGACCGGCATGCCGCCGCCGATGATCTTGCCGAAGGTGGTGAGATCGGGCGTGACGCCGTAGCGCGCCTGCGCGCCGCCGAGGGCGACGCGAAAACCGGTCATCACCTCGTCGAAGATCAGCAGCGCGCCATGCCGCGTGCACAGTTCGCGCAGACCCTCGAGGAAACCCGCGCGCGGCGGGATGCAGTTCATGTTGCCGGCGACCGGTTCGACGATCACGCCGGCGATGTCGGCGCCGACGCTCGCGAACAGCTCGCGCGCGGCGGCGAGATCGTTGTAGGGCAGGGTGAGGGTGAGGTCGGCCAGCGCCTTCGGCACGCCCGGCGAGGTCGGCACGCCGAAGGTGAGCGCGCCGGAGCCGGCCTTCACCAGAAAGGCGTCGCCGTGGCCGTGATAGCAACCCTCGAACTTGACGATCTTGTCGCGCCCGGTGACGCCGCGCGCCACGCGGATCGCCGCCATCGTCGCCTCGGTGCCGGAATTGACCATGCGCAGCATCTCCACCGACGGCACCAGGCGGGCGATGGTTTCGGCCATCGTCACTTCGGCCGGGCACGGCGTGCCGTAGGACAGGCCGTCGCGCACCGCGCGCTCGACCGCGGCGCGCACGTGCGGATGGTTGTGGCCGACGATCATCGGTCCCCACGAGCCGACGTAGTCGATGTAACGCTTGCCCTCGACGTCCCACAGACAGGCGCCTTCCGCGCGTGCGGTGAAGAACGGCTCGCCGCCGACCGCGCGGAACGCGCGCACCGGCGAGTTGACGCCGCCCGGCAGGTGGCGCAGCGCACGGTCGAACCAGGCGTGATTCTCGGACATGGGCTCCACTTTTTTACTTTGTGAACAAATCGGCATAGCGCCGCGCCGCGCCTTCCACGTCGGCCGCGCCGAACACGCCGGAGACGACGGCGACGAGATCCGCGCCGGCGGCGATCACGGCGGCGGCATTGTCCACGGTAATGCCGCCGATCGCCACCAGCGGGCGGCCGAGCGTCCGCGCGGCGCGCAGCAGTTCCGGTGTGGCGCGCCGCGCGTGCGGTTTCGTCGGCGACGGCTGGAACGCGCCGAAGGCGAGGTAGTCGGCGCCGGCCGCGGCGGCGTCGCGCGCGCGTTCGAGCGAGTCGTAGCAGGACGCGCCGATGATCGCCGCGGCGCCGAGCCGTTGGCGCGCCGTGGCGATGTCGGCATCGTGCTCGCCGAGGTGCACGCCCGCGCCCACGTCCGCGGCAAGTGCGACATCGTCGTTGACGACGAGCGGCACGCCGAACTCGCGGCACAGCGCCGCGAGCGCGCGTGCCTCCGCGGCGCGCCGCACCCGATCACCGGTCTTGTCGCGGTATTGCAGCAGCACCGCGCCGCCGCGCAGCGCCGCGGCGCACGCGGCGAGCAGATCCGCGCGTGGACCGTTGCTGATGGCGTACAGACCCCGGAGCGGAAGCGTCGTAGACATGTGAGACAGTGTAGAACCCATCTCAAAATCTGCTGCGCTCGACGGCTCGCGCGCCGGCGGTGCTGGGACTCCTCTATTTACTACCAGTAAACTCCGGGTCCTGCGCTCCGGCGGCGCGCAATCCGTCCTCGCCCGCGACGATTTTGAGATAGGTTCCAGCCGCACCGTGTATAATTTCGCGCCTTTCTCGTTGCCGATGCCGACATCGGACTCGACGCGGCCGTGCCGCCGCGCGCCTTCCTCCGTAACGTGATCCCGCGATGAGCGCAGTGCCCCAACCCGACGACGTTCCCTTCCGCAAGTTCATGTGCGTGGTGTGCGGCTTCATCTACGACGAGGCGGAAGGCTGGCCGGCCGACGGCATCGCGCCCGGCACGCGCTGGGAGGACGTGCCCGAGACCTGGACCTGCCCCGACTGCGGCGTGACCAAGGCCGACTTCGAGATGATCCAGGTGGCGTGAGCGCGGCGCGCGGGCGTCGCTGCGCGATTCGGCGAGCGCCGTCTAGTGCAACCGATCCGGCGCGCTGCCGAGTTCGGCCAGTTGCAGCGCGATGGCGTCGCCATCCTCCGCCTGCGGCATCAGCGCGAGGTAGCGCGCGAGGTCGGCGCGACCGGCGCGGACGTGGCCGAGGCGCAGATAGGCCAGACCGCGATCGCGATATTCCACCGGCTGCTGCGGGTCCAGCGTGAGCAGCCGGTCGCTGCAGCGCAGCGCCTTGTCCCATTGCGCGCGTTCGGCATAGACACCCTTCAGATTGCGCAGCATGCGCGTGAGGATCGTGCGCCGGCTCGCCGGTTCGAGCATGCGCGCCAGGCGCGCATCGTCGATGTCGTGCGCATCGAGGTGGCGCCGCGCGCGTTGGCGCAGCTCGGTCGCGTCGAGCGAGCGGCCCTTCTGGAACGGATCGAGCACGACGATCCCTTCGTCGAGCGGCAGGCGCACGAGAAAATGTCCGGGGAAGGAGATGCCTTCGAGCGGCACGCCGAGGCGCTGCGCGAGCTCGATCTGGATCACTGCGAGCGAGATCGGATTGCCGCGGCGGCGGTCGAGCACTTCGTTCAAGTAGCTGTTGCGCGGATCGTAGTAGTCGTGATCGTCGCCGCAGAAGCCGAGCTCCTCGAACAGGAACCGGTTGATGTGATGCAGTTGGGCGGCGACATCCGCGGCGTCGCCGCGGCGGGCGAGCGCGCGCACGTAGCGTTTCAGGCGGGCTTCGTAGGCGCGATCGTCCAGATCGGGGTATTCGTCCTTGGCGATGAGCAGGGCGGAGGAAAACAGCGGGATGTCGGGATCGTTGGCGTTGCGCAGCACATGCCAGGGATTTTGCATCGCCTTCTCCGGCCGCGGCCAGGCCGCATGCGTCGATCTTACTGGATGCGCGGATTTGCGCAAGCGCGGTTTGCCCGCATTTCGCCCGCGGCGTGTCATCGACTTGGCATGCGCCGCGGGTTCAATGCACGCAAGGAAGCGACTCTGCGGGTTTCGATGAAGCAGTTCGTGCCGATCAGCGATGAGATGCTGTACCGGGTCGGCGGGCCGCCGTTGCCGCTGGTGCCGTACCGGACCGGCGTGCCGTGCCGCCGTCAGTTGCGCGAGGAGGTCGCCGCGCCGCGGCCGATCGAACCGGCGCCGCGCGCGGACCCGGCGCCGCTCAGCGCAGCACCTTCAGCACGTCCCCTGGGGTGACGCCGAGCGCATCGGCGGTGCCGGCGTTGAGCTCCAGCACGTACTGGGCCGGTCCGGCGGACGGATACAGCGGACAATCGTCGCCGGCGCTGCGGCACGGCGGCACGCGCTGCTGGACGTTGAGCAAATGGTAATTTTGGTCAAAGTATAAAATGTCGAGCGGCAGCCGCGTGTTCTTCATCCAGAACGTCAGCATGCCCGGGCGTTCGAACACGAACAGCATGCCGTGATCGGCCGGCAGGCGGTCGCGGAACATCAGGCCGCGCGCGCGCGCCGCCTCGTCGGCGGCGATCTCCACCTGGAAGCGGCGGCCCTTGAGTTCGACCGCGGGACCGGCGGCGCCGGCCGCGCACGCACCGAGCGCGGCGGCGAGACCGACGACCAATACGCCGGCACGGAACGAACGGGGGGCGGGCACGATCGCTCTCCGGCGCTCAACGGCGCTGGTGCCGCAGCGCCTCGATCAGGCCGGTGAGCGCGGCGAAGTTCTGCGGATCCATGTCGTAGAACTCGATGCCGACGCGCGCGCCTTCGACACGCACGAGCAGCGCATCGCCGCGGAACGACGGCTGACCGTCGCATTCCAGCACCACCGCGTGTCGCGCGCCCACCTGCAGCAGCGCCTTGCCGCTGCATTCGAGCAGCGCGCCGTTCAAGGAGAGATCCAGAATCCGGCCTTCGACCTCGCCCGAGTTCGCGGTCTGCAGGCGCGAGCGGCCGCCGGTCGTGAAGCGCGGTTCTTGTCTGCGATCTTCGTAGAGCTCACCCATGACGAAACGTGCGATGCGAGGCGTTTGCCGCGATGCTATCACACGCGATCCGCGGCAGTGGCGCGTCCGCACGGCTCGCGCGCAAGCGCGGCTATGCGCGGGTGCGGTTGGTGGGTGGAGGGTGAGAGAGGGAACCTCTGAACAAACCGGCCGTGCGGCGTCGGTTCTTTCTGCCCCCTTGAGTCAAG
>JAJPHA010000045.1 GCA_021325475.1 Rhodanobacteraceae bacterium
CGGAGCATCTCGTTCAGGCCGCGCGTGATCATGCCGGCGCGGGCGTTCAGGCCGAGACGCATGCCGTCGGCCACGCCGGTGGCGACGGCGAGCACGTTCTTCATCGCGCCGCCGAGCTCGGCGCCGATCACGTCGTTGCCGGTGTAGGCGCGGAAATGCGTGCCGTGCAGCAACGCCGCGATCCGCTGGGCGAAGGCCGGCGTGGCCGAGTGCACCGTGACCGCGGTGGGCAGGCCCTCGGCGACTTCGCGCGCGAACGAAGGTCCGGTGATGATCGCGGCGGGTGCGTGCGGCAGGCGCTCGGCGACGAGTTCGTGCAGGAACCGGCCGGAGGCCGGATCGAAGCCCTTGGTCGCCCAGGCCAGGCCGGCGTCGGCGCGGAAATGCGGCGCCACGCGCGCCAGCAGTTCGCCGAAGGCGTGGCTCGGCGTGACGATCAGCACCACGCCCGCCTCGGCCACGCAGGCGGCGAGATCGGCGCTGAGCGAAAGTGTCGGCGGCAGTTCCAGTTCCGGCAGATAGCGGGTGTTGCGGCGCGACGCGCGCATCGCCGCGATCGCCGCGGCGTCGCGGCCCCACAGGGTGACGGCCGCGCCGTTGCGCGCGAGCACCGCGGCGAGCGCCGTGCCCCACGATCCGGCGCCGAGCACCGCGACGCGGGTCGCCGCGCGGCTCATGGGCGCCGGTCACGCTCCGCGATCATGGACGATCGCGGCGCTCACGCATTCGGCTGCTGGCCGTCGGCGCGTCGGCGCATCTGCTCGGCGTAGAGCGCCTCGAAATTGATCGGCTGGATCAGGAACGGCGGAAAGCCGCCGTTCTGGATCAGGTCCGACACCGCCTGGCGCACGTACGGGAACAGCACGTTCGGGCAGTAGGTGGCGAGCACGGCGTCGCGGTTCGGGTTGTCGAAGCCCTGCAGTCCGAACACGCCGGCCTGCTGCACCTCGGCGAGATAGGCGGTCTTCTCCGCGAGCTTGCAGGTGACGGTCACGGTGAGCACGACTTCGTAGACGTTCTCGGCCAGCGCGCCCACCTGCTGCGACAGGTTGAGCTGGATCTGCGGCTGCCCCTGTTCCTGGAAGATGTGCGGCGCGCCGGGCGCCTCGAAGGAGGCGTCCTTGATGTAGATCTTCTGCAGCGAGAGCTGCGGACCGTTGGCGGCGGGACCGCTGGCGGGGGTGGTTTCGTCGGCCATGAAACTGCTCCGGTAGGACTGGGCAAGGGAAAGACCGGCGATTATCCCATGCCGGTGGCGTTCGCGCTATTTGTCGCGGCTGGTGGGCAGATCCGCCTGCTTCCACGCCGCGAGCCCGCCGCCCAGCCAGTAGACGCGCTGGAAGCCGGCCTTGACCAGGCGCGCGGCGGCCTGCGCCGAGGTCGCGCCGGTCTTGCAGTACACCGCCACCGGCAGCGCCTTGGCCTTGGCCAGATCCTTGTGTTCCGGATCGAACTGGCTCATCGGCACGTAGCGCGCGCCGGGAATGTGGCCGGCCTGGTAGTCGGCATGGCTGGACAGGTCGATCAGCAGCGGGTTCTCGCGGTTGATCAGCAGCGTCAGCGCCGCCGGACTCAGTTCGCGGTAGCCGCGGAACAGCCGCGCGACCTCGTGGCCGACCAGCGTCAGCACGAGCACCACGAACAGCATCACCAGCAGGGTGTGGTGGGAGAAGAACTCGGGCAGGCGGTGCAGGAATTCGCTCATGGCCGGGGCGCGTTGCGGGGGCGCGGATTATCCGTCAGCGTCCGCGTCGGCGCAAAGCGGCGGCCGCCCGAGATCGCCTCAATGCTGGGTGATATCGGGCAGCCCGGACACCAGATGCCAGTGCTTGCTCGCCTCGTCGTAGCGCCAGATCTGGCGATCGACGATGGTGCGCTCGGTCTGGGTGTGGACGTTGACGATGCCGATTTCCACCGTCTGCTGCACCTCGTGCTTGCCGAGCGGCACGACCGGCTGCTCGGTGTACGAGGCCACCCGCACCTGGCGGTAGCGCTCGAGGTCGAGCGGCGTGAGCGGATGCGCCTTCAACGTCTGCGGATCGACGTATTTCAAGGCTTCGTCGAAGCCGCGCCAGCGCACCGCGTTGGCGTAGGCGACCAGGGTGACTTGCAGCGCCTGGTTTTCCGAATGCGTCGCCATGCCGCCGCATCCGGCGACGAGGCTGGCGACGACGAGCGGCGGCAGACGACGGAACATGATCGCAGATCCTCGGACGGCGGTCGCGGCAGGCGCCGCGGGCGGCGCCATTGTGCCGCAATTCCCGCGTCCGATCAGCGCCGCACCGCGACGAACCGCGCCGTCAGCCGGCAGGCGTCGCCGCCTTCGGCGAGCGGCACGCGGCACGCCACGGCGATGCGCGCGCGGCCGCGCGCGGCCAGCGCGGCCTCGAAATCCGCCCACGATTCGTCCGCGGCCAGCCGCGCCTCGGCGCGGAAATCCGTCCACACCGGCGCGAGGTAGTGCGCTTGGCTGTCGCGCACGTAAATGTCGCAGTCCGGCGCGCCGCGCTTGAGCACGAGCAGGCCCCAGCCGGCCAGCGTCAGCAGGCTCACCAGACTGCCGCCGAACGCGCAGCCCTTGTCGTTGATGTTGGGCGCGAGCGGTGCGACGAGCACCAGGCGCTCGCCGTCGTAGTCGGCGACGCGCAATTGCATGGCGCGTGCGAGCGGAATGTCGGCGAGCAGCGCATGTTCGAATTCGGCGGCGTTCACGGACGGGTTCCGGTGCGGCGGGCGGTGAGTGTGCCGACCGGCCCGCGCGCGATCAAGCGCGGCGACCCTGCGCGCGCTAGGATGCGCGCGATGAAGCAAGCCCGCGTCTCGTCCCCGCCAGTCCGCGCCGCCGTGTTGCCGTTTGCCGGCGCGAGCGTGGTGATCACCCGGCCGACGGCGACGGCGCAAACCTTGAAGCGGCGTGTGCGCGCGCTCGGCGGCGAGCCGATCGCATTGCCCGGACTCGCCCTGCGCGGCGCCGCCGATCCCGCCGCCGCGAAGGCGGCGCTGCGTGCGGCGCGCGACGTCGATGTGGTCGTCTTCGCCAGTCCCGCGGCGGTGACCTACGCCTTCGCGCTGCAGCCGCGGCTGCGGTTCTCGCGCGGCACGTGTGTCTGTGCGCTCGGCGCGGCGACCGCGCGCGCACTCGCGCGGCGCGGCATCGGCGAGGTGCTGTGGCCGCGGGCGCGCCAGGACAGCGAGGGGCTGCTCGCGCTGCCCGCCTTGCGCCGGGTGCGCGGCCGGCGCATCGCGCTGATCGGCGCGCCGGGCGGCCGCGAGCTGCTCGCGCCGGCGCTGCGCCGGCGCGGTGCGCGGGTCGAGTCCATCCACGTCTACCGGCGCGTCGCGCCGCGCCACGGCCGCCGCCAGCTCGAGGCGCTGGCGCAAGCGCCGGCGCCGCTGGTCACGCTGCTGTCGAGCGCCGAGGCGCTGGCCCATCTGCGTGCGCACCTGCCGCTGCCGTTGTATGCGCGGCTGGCGGCCGGCGAGCTCGTGGTCAGCAGTCTGCGACTGGCCGCGGCGGCGCGCGCCAGCCTGTTCGCGAACGTGCACATCGCCGCCTCGCCCGCACCGGCGGATCTCGTGCGCGCGGCCTGCGGCGCGCTCGCCCGGCATCGGCTGTGAGGCCGCGCCGCGCCGGCAATCGGCGACGGTTTTCGCTACGATTGGCGCATGGACGATCCCACCGCTTCCGCCCCGCCCGCCGCGACCGCGGAGGCCGCCGCGCCGCGCCGCCGTTGGCCGTGGCTGCTCGCCCTGCTCGTGCTGCTCGGCGGCGCGGGCGGAGGGTGGTGGTACGTGTCCGGTGGGGCGATGCGAAGCGAGCCGCTCGCCGCGCTGCGCGCCGAGCTCGAGCGCCTGAATCACGCGCAGGAGCAACTGCGCGCGCGGCTCGACACCGTGCGCGCGCGCCTGGACGACGGCGACAAGGTCGATCAATCGGTGCGCGAACAGTTGCTCGGCCTCGGCGAACGCACGCGCTTGCTCGAGGACGCGGTGGCGAACCTCGCTGACAAGCGCCTGTCCGCGCACGACACGCTGGCGCTGGACGAGGCCGAGCTGCTGCTCACGCTCGGCCGCGAGCGGTTCGCGCTCGCCCACGACGTCGCCGCCGCGCTCGCCGCCTACCGTCTGGCCGACACCGCGCTCAGCGAAGTGGAAGATGCGGCATTTTCCACAGTACGACAAAGTATCCGAGCCGAGGTCGCGGCGCTGACGGCGCTGGCGACGCCGGATCCGGCCACGCTCGCGGCACGGCTTGCGGCGTTGCGCGAACGCGTGCCGGCGTTGCCGCCGGTGCGCGCGCCGGCGCCGGCGCCCGAGTCCGAAACGCCGTCGCGGTGGGCGCGCCTGCTCGGCGCGCTGGTCCGCGTGCAGCGCGACGATGCGGCGCACGCCGCGCTGGCGGCGGCGGACGTGCAGCTGGCGCGTGAACTGCTGCTGCTCGACCTCGCCGAGGCGCGGGCGGCACTGCGCACGCACGACGGCGCGGCTTGGCGCGACGCGCTCGCCGCCGCGCGCGTGGAGCTCGCGTCCGGCTTCGATCCGGCCGCCGCCGAGGTGCAGGCGGCGCGCGCCGAGGTGGACGCGCTCGCCGGCATCGAACTCGCGCCGGCAGCGCCGGCGGTGCTCGGCAGCGCGCTCACGGAACTGCGCAACCTGCGCGCCACGCACGCGCTGCGCCGGCCGCAAGCCGCGCCGAAGTCGGCGGCGAACGATGCGGACAAGCCGCGATGAAGGGCTGGCTGCTGCTGTTGCTGCTGCTCGCCGTGGCCTGCGCCGCGGCCTTCGGCTGGCACGCGCTCGCGGTCGATCCGGGCTATCTGTTGATCCGCTACGGCGGCACCCGCATCGAGACCACGCTGGTGTTCGCGCTGGTTGCGCTGCTCGTGCTGTGGGGGCTCGTCGCGCTCGCCGCGCGTGTGCTGCGCTGGCCGTTCCGCGCCTGGCGCCGGCGCCACGAGCGGCGCGGCCGCGAACGCATCGCCGCCGGCCTGGTCGCGCTCGCCGAGGGACGTTACGAACGCGCGCTGCGCGAGCTCGAGCGCGCCGCGCAGCATCCCGGCCTGCGCGCGCCGGCGCTGCTCGCCGCGGCCCGCGCGGCGCACGCCCGCGGCGATACCGCGCGCGCCGACACCGCGCTCGATGAAGCCGCCACGAGCACGCCGGCGGCGGCGCTCGCGCTGCGCGCGCGCTTCCGGTTGGAGCAGGGCGAGGTCGATGCCGCGCTGGCGCTGCTGCGCGCCGCCGCGCCGGACGCCGATGCGATCGCGGCATTGCCGCCCGCCGCCGTGCGCCTGCTCGCCGAGGCGGCCTTGCTGCGCAACGATCCCGCCGCCGCACGCGCCGCGCTGACCGCGTTCGGCCGCGGCGAATCGCTCGCGCCGGCCGCGTTCGCCTCCTTGCAGACCCGCGTGCTGGTGGCGGCGCTGACCGCCGCGCCCGACGCCGAAACGCTGGCCGAAGTGTGGTCCGGGCTCGACCGCGGCGAGCGTGCGCTGCCGGAAGTGACCGCCGCGTACGCGCGTCGCGCCGCCGCGTTCGGCCTGGTCCTGCCGGCGCTCGACGCGCTCGAGGCGCGCCTGCGCCGCGACTGGAACGAGACCCTGATCCGCGTCTACGGCGAGCTCGGCGAAGCCGAGGCGGACACCCGCCTGCGCCGCGCCGAAGGCTGGCTCGAGGCGCATCCGCACAGCCCCGGCCTGCTGCTGGCGCTCGGCCGACTTTGTATACAATGCAGACTCTGGGGCAAGGCGCGCGAGTACCTGGAACGCGGTCTGGCGGTGCAGCCCGCCGCGCCGCTGTGGGAGGCGCTCGGCGACTGCTGCGTCGGCCAGGAGCGCCATGCCGATGCCGCGCGCTGCTACCGCAACGCGCTGCGCTGCGCGCGCGGCGAGCCGACCGAGGCCCTGGCCGAACCGCCGCGTGCGCCGCTCAACACGCGCGCCAGCGTCGTCGAGGAGCGCAGCGAACACGGCGTGCCAAGGCTCGGCGTGTCGCGCGACTGAACGCGCGCGCCCGTCACGCCTCGTGCAGCCCGGCGCGGGCGTGCAGGATCTTGGCCAGCACGTCGGGCGCGTAGTCGAACGAATCGAAGTACAGGCGCTCCTCCGGCAGACCGGCCTGCACGAACGCGCGGCGGCCGGCGTCGATCAGCGCCGGCGGGCCGCTCATGTAGACGTCGAAGGCGGACAGGTCGGGATGATCCTCCAGCACCGCCTCGTGCACCAGGCCGTGGCGCAGCGCGCCGGCGCTGGCGCCGGAGATCACCGGCACGAACGAGAAGCCCGGCGCGTCCGTCGCCCACTGCTCCGGCAGCGCGCGCAGGTACAGCTCCTCCGGCGCGCGCGCGCCCCAGTACAGCCGCATCGGCCGGCGCGTGCCGAGATGGAGGAAATGCTCGATCAACGCCTTGATCGGGGCGAAACCGGTGCCGCCGGCGACGAACAGCATCGGCCGCTCGGAATCCTCGCGCGGCACGAACGTGCCGAGCGGCCCCTCCACGTGCAACACCGCGCCGACCGCGAGCGTGGTGAACACGCGGTGGGTGAAGTCGCCGCCGGCGACGTGCCGCACGTGCAGCTCGATCTGGCGGCCGGTGTGCGGCGCGTTCGCGATCGAGAACGCGCGCCGCCTGCCGTGCGCCAGCCGCACGTCGAGGTATTGCCCGGCCAGGCGCCGCAGGCGATCGCCGGCCGGCGGTACCAGGATCAGGCGCATCACGTCCGGCGCGAGCCGGGTCTTGTCGGTGAGCCTGAGCGGCAGCACGCGGCGCGGCAGGTCCGCGACCGAGGCCACCTCGCGCGCGGCGATGACGAGATCCGAGCGCGGCACCGCCTGGCACAGCAGCACCTGATGGCGGGCGACTTCGGCGGCGTTGAGCGCGCTCGGCGGATTGTGCGGATAGTGGCACGCGCCGGCGACCAGTGTCGCCTTGCAGCTGCCGCAGACGCCGGACAGGCAACTGTAGGGCAGCGCGAGCCCGGCGCGGCGCGCGGCGTCGAGCACGCGCTCGCCCGCGGCCACGGCGAAACGCTTGCCGCTGGCTTGCAGGGTGACGGTGTAGCTCGCGCGCGGCGCGGTCATGCGCGGCGGGCGGGCGGCGGAAGCGCGTTCGGCGGAGGCGACACGGACGTATCCGGCAAGGCGAAACCGGCATCATTGTCGCCGATCGGCGCGGGATTGCTAGAACCTGTCGCAAATCTGCTGCGCTCGACGGCTCGCGCGCCGGCGGTGCTCGGACTCCTCATTTACTGCCAGTAAACTCCGGTTCCTGCGCTCCGGCGGCGCGCAATCCGTCCTCGCTCGCGACGATTCGAGATAGGTTCTATAGTCGCGGCCGGTCGCCGTGTGGAGTCCGCCATGCCGCTGTGGAAACAGGATACCTCGCTCGCCCGGCTCGACGCCTGGCGCCAGGGCACGCTGCTCGAGACGCTCGACATCCGCGTCACCGAGGTCGGCGACGATTATCTGCGCGGCACGCTGCCGGTGGATGCGCGCACGCGGCAACCCTACGGCCTGCTGCACGGCGGCGCCTCGGTCGCGCTGGCCGAGACGCTCGGCAGTCTCGGCGCGATGCTGACGCTCGATGCCGAGCGCGAAGTGGCGGTCGGCCTCGACATCAACGCCAACCACGTGCGCGCGGTGCGCGACGGCATCGTCACCGGCACGGCGCGGCCGCTGCACCTCGGCCGCGGCACGCAGGTGTGGGAGATCCGCATCGAGGACGAGCGCGGACGGCTGGTCTCGATTGCCCGTCTGACCCTGGCGGTGGTGCCGCGCGAGGCGATCGCCGCGCGCGCCTAGCATGCCGCCGCTCGCCGCCACGCCGTACGCCGAGCTCGTCCCGGAGGCGGTGCTGGCCGCGGTCGAATCGCTCGGTCTGCGCAGCGACGGGCGCCTGCTCGCGCTCAACAGCTTCGAGAATCGCGTCTACCAGGTCGGCCTCGAAGGCGCGCCGCCGCTGGTGGTCAAGTTCTATCGCGCCGGGCGCTGGAGCGACGCGGCGATCCTCGAGGAGCACGCCTTCGTCCGCGAGCTGGCGGATGCGGAACTGCCGGTGGTCGCGCCGCTGCGCTACGCCGATTCCACTTTGCAGCATTGTGGAAATTTCCGCTTCGCCCTGTATCCGCGTCAGGGCGGGCGTGCGCCGGAGCTGGAATCGGCCGAGCACCTGGCGTGGATGGGGCGTCTGCTCGCGCGCCTGCACGGCGTCGGCGCGCGCCGGCCGTTCCGGTGCCGCGGCGCCATCGACCGCGCCGGCTTCGTCGCGGCGCCGGCGCGCGCGGTGCTCGCCTCGCCGCTGCTGCCGCCGGCGTTGCGCGAGCCGTATGCGCGGGCGATCGCGGCGCTCGATGCGCGGATCGCCGCCGGCTTCGCCGCGGTCGGTGCCGTGGCGTCGCTGCGGCTGCACGGCGACTGCCACGCCGGCAACGTGCTGTGGACCGACGCCGGACCGCATCTGGTCGATCTCGACGACGCGCGCATGGGCCCGGCGGTGCAGGATCTGTGGATGCTGGCGCCGACGCCGCGGGCGCTCGAGGCGTTGCTCGAAGGCTATGCCGAGTTCCGCGACTTCGACCGGCGCGAGCTTGCCCTGATCGAACCGTTGCGGCTGATGCGCCAGATCCACTACGCCGGCTGGATCGCGCAGCGCTGGGACGACCCCGCGTTTCCGCGCGCGTTCCCGTTCGTCGCCGAGCCGCGCTGGTGGGAGGAGCACCTCGACGATCTGCGCGAGGCGGCCGCGCGCGACTGAGCGCGGTCGCCCGATCCCGCGACGCGCGTGCTGCATTGCGGCGCAACCGGTGGCTGGCTACCATCGCCGACAATGGACACGACGCTCCGTCCCGCTCCCGCGGCCCGCGATGCCCTGCGCCCGCTGCGCTATCTGTGGCGGGTGCCGCTGCTGATCGCGCACGTCGTGCTGGCGGTGCCGATCGCGCTCGCGGTGTTCAATCCGCTGGCGCGGCGGATCGCGATCCGCGGCGAGCGGCTCGATCACTGGATGACGCGCTGGTGGTCGCGGCGCCTGCTGCGCGTGTTCGGTCTGCGCGCGGTCGCCCGCGGCGCGCCGCTGCCCGGGGCGGTGCTGTTCGTCGCCAATCACGTGTCGTGGCTGGACATCGAGCTGATGCACAGCGCGCGCATCATGAGCTTCGTCGCCAAGGCCGAGATCGCGCGCTGGCCGCTGATCGGCTGGCTCGCCACGCGCGCCGGCACGATCTACCACCGGCGCGGCAGCGCGCACTCGCTCGCCGCGGTGATGGAGCGCGTCGTCGCGCGCCTGCGCGAAGGCATGGCGGTGGGCGTGTTCCCGGAAGGCGGCACCGGACCGGGCGACCGCGTGCGCACCTTCCACGCGCGCATCTTCCAGGTGGCGGCGACGGCCGGCGTGCCGGTGCAGCCGGTGGCGCTGTGGTACGGCGAGCATGGCTCCGGGACGATGGATCCGCGCATGGCGTTCGCGCCGCAGGAGTCGTTCTTCGCCAACGCCATGCGCCTGCTCGGCGAACCCGCGCGCGAGGCCGGCGTGCATTTCCTCGAACCGCTCGCGGTTCACGATGGCGACCGGCGCACTGCGGCGCAGACCGCGCGGCTGCGCATCGCCGAGGCATTGCAGTTGCCGGCGCCATGAGTTCGGCGGGCGAGTTCCGGCCGCGCGCGCTGTTGCGCAATCCGCATCTGCAATCGGTGCTGGCTTCCAGCGGCATGCGCCGCCTGCTGTTCCGGCGCCGGCGCATGGCGCTCGAGGGCGGCGCGCGCGAGCACATCCTCGACTGCGGCCACGGCGTGCGCCTGCAGGGCTTCCACACCGCGCAAAGCATCCTGCCGCGGCCGCGCGCGCTCGCCGTGCTGCTGCACGGCTGGGAGGGCAGCGCGCGCTCGAGCTATCTGCTGCACACCGGCAGCCGCCTGCTCGCCGCCGGTTGCGACGTGTTCCGTCTGAATTTCCGCGATCACGGCGACACCCATCATCTCAACCCGGAGCTGTTCCACTCGTGCCGCATCGACGAGGTGGTCGGCGCGGTGCGGCGCGTGGCCGAACGCTTCGCCGTGCGCCCGCTGGTGCTCGGCGGCTTCTCGCTCGGCGGCAATTTCGCCTTGCGCGTGGCGCTGCGCGCGCCGCAGGCGGGCATTCCGCTCGCCTGGGTGTTCGCGGTGTGTCCGGTGATCAGTCCGGGCGCCGGCCTCGCCGCGATCGAGAGCGCGCCGTGGTTCTACGAGCACTACTTCCTGCGCAAGTGGCGCGAGTCGCTCAAGCGCAAGCAGCGCCTGTTCCCGGAACGGCCGCTGTTCGCGCCGGAGGAACTGCGCCGCAACCTGCGCGAGCTGACCCGCCGCCTGGTCGAGCGCCATACCGCGTTCGGCACGCTCGAGAACTACCTCGACGGCTACTCGATCGCCGGCGACCGGCTCGCCGGCCTCGCGGTGCCGGCGACGATCCTGACCGCGGCGGACGACCCGGTGATTCCGGTGGCGGAATTTCGCGAGCTCACGCTGCCGCCGACGGCCGAGCTCACCATCGTGCCGCACGGCGGCCACTGCGGCTTCATCCGCGATTTCAGCCTGCGCAGTTGGGCCGAGGACTTTCTCCTCGCGCGGCTGGAGCGCCTGCTCGCGCCGGGTGCGCCATCGTCGCCGTGACGGCGGCGGCCGTCGCTGCGGCATAATAGCCGGCCCGTCCGAACCTCGGCGGCTGGAGCCGCTTGCCGCGCATGTCGCTGGAAACCGCCCTCGATCTGCATCGCCACGGCGAACTCGACGCCGCCGAGCGGGCCTACCGCGCGCATCTCGCCGAAGCGCCCGACGACGCCGATGCGCTGTACCTGCTCGGCGTGCTGCGCCAGCAACGCGGCGCCGGCGACGAGGCGGAGACCCTGCTCCGCCAGGCGATCGCGCGTGCGCCGGACGTGGCGCGCTATCACCTCGCGCTCGGCGGCGTGCACATGCATCGCGGCGACGAGGCCGCGGCCGCGGCCTGTTTCGAGGCCGCGCTCGCGCTCGATCCGAATTGCGCCGAGGCGCACGGCGCGCTCGGCCATCTCGCCTTCCTCGGCGGCGACACCGCCGCGGCCGAGCAACGCTTCCGCATCGGCCGCCGCGTCGAGGAAGACGATCCGCTGATCCTGCTCGGCCTCGGCAACGTCCATCTCGCCCGCAACGACCCGGCGAACGCGGCCAAATTCCTCACCCGCGCGGCCGAACGCCGGCCGGACGACGCCGCGATCCAGACCAGCCTCGGGCGTGCCTACTTCGAGCAGGGCGCGTTCGCCTTCGCCGAGCAGGCGTTCGCCAATGCGCTCCGGCTGCGCCCGGAGTTGAGTCTCGCCCGCCTGTATCTGGCGCGGGCGAAGCTGCGCCAGGGCAAGCTCGAGGAGGCGCGCGCCGGGTTCGCCGCACTGGCCGAGGCGGGCACGCAGCCGTTCGGCGCCTACGCCGGTCTCGGCGACGTGGCGCGGCAGCAGGGCCAGGTGGTCAAGGCGCTCAAGTTCTACCGTCGCGCGCTCGCGCTCGATCCGGCACATCCCGGCGCGATCAACGCCTGCGCCTGGTGCATGGAGTGGCTGGGCGATCTCGCCGGTGCGGCGCAGTATCTCGCCACCGGTCTCGAACACGCGCCCCACGCCGACGAACTGCGCCGTCCGCTCGCCGAATTGCTCGAACGCCTCGGCCGCAGCGACGAGGCGGCGCGGGTGCGCGGGGTGCCGGGCGCATGAACGCGCCGCTCACGCCCGCGCTGGAGAGCGAGTTCGCCGCGGCGCGCAACGCCTTGGAGGCCGGCAGGCTCGACGAGGCGATCGGGCGTTATGCGGCCGCGCTCGCGGCGGCGCCGGAGGTCTTCGTTGCGCGCTTGCACTATGCCTATGCGCTGGAAACCGCCGGCCGCGCGGACGAGGCGCTGCTGCAGTACTACCGGGCCATCAATCAGGCGCAGGCGCGCGGCCGCTGGCGGGACGAGGCGACCACCGCACCGGCGCTGCGGCCGCTCGTGCTGCACGCGATGGGCTTCGTCGATGCCGGGCGGCGGCGTCGCTTCGAAGCGGCCATCGCGCCCTGGCTCACGCGTCTGGACGCGGCGGCCCGCGATCGCCTGACGCGCTGTCTCGGCTTCTATCTCGGCGAGATCGCGCCGGCGTATCCGGATCCGCGGCAGCGGCCGAAATTCCTGTATTACCCCGGTCTGCCGACCACGCCATACTTCGCCCGCGAGCTGTTTCCCTGGTACGCCGAGCTCGAGGCGAACACCGAAACCATCCGCGCCGAGCTCGCCGCCGTGCTCGCCGATCGCGCGCAGCTCGAACCGTTCCTCAAGATCGAGACGCCGGAGGAGGTGCCGAAATATCTCGGCGGCGGCCCGCAGGGCCGGCCAGCGTGGGATGCGTTCTTCTTCTATCGCCATGGCCGCCGCTACGACGACAATTGCGCCCGCTGTCCGTGCACCGCGGCGCTGCTCGACCGGCTGCCGCTCGCGCGCATCCCCGAGCACGCGCCGGAGGTGTGCTTCTCCGTGCTCGCGCCGGGTACGCACATCCTCAAGCACCACGGCTCGACCAATACGCGGCTGGTCACGCATCTGCCGCTGATCGTGCCGCCCGACTGCGCGCTCGATGTCGGCGGCGAGCGGCATGTCTGGCAGGAAGGCCGCTGCGTCACCTTCGACGACACCTTCGAGCATGAGGCCTGGAATCGCAGCGACCAGACCCGGGTGGTGTTGATCCTCGATGTCTGGAACCCCCACCTCGGTGCGGCCGAACGCGAGGCCGTCGCCGCCCTGGTCACGGCGATCCGGCGCTTCAATCGCGAAAGCGGGGTGATCGGCGAAGACTGAATCCTGCTTTGCACAAGATTAGTGCAAATAGCGATGAAATTTCAGACGTCTTGGTGCAAAGCCCGGCACCGAGAACCCCCGTTGGCCATTCAAGACATTGATTTCATTGGCAGGCCGCACTTGGCATCGGCATTGCTCTCGGGACGCACCCCATCCGGAGGTGTTTCCCATGAAAGCCAATGAAGTGCTCGATCTGATCCGCAGCCGCAACATCGAATTCGTCGATTTCCGTTTCGCCGACATGCTCGGCAAACAACACCACGTGACCTTCCCGGTGCATGCCGTGGACGCCGGCACGTTCGAGGACGGCAAGATGTTCGACGGCTCCTCGATCACCGGCTGGAAGGGCATCAACGATTCCGACATGGTGCTGATGCCCGACGCCGGCACCGCCGTGGTCGATCCGTTCGCCGCGCATCCGACCCTCATTCTCACCTGCGACGTGCTCGAGCCGTCGACGATGCAGGCGTATGCGCGCTGCCCGCGCTCGATCGCCAAGCGCGCCGAGGCCTACCTCAAATCGACCGGTGTGGCCGACACCGCGTTCTTCGGGCCGGAGCCGGAATTCTTCGTGTTCGATGCGGTGCGCTGGCGCAACGACATGCAGGGCGCCGGTTTCAGCATCGAATCGGAGGAAGGCGCGTGGAGCTCGAACCGCAAGTTCGAGGAAGGCAATGCCGGCCATCGTCCCGGCATCAAGGGCGGGTATTTCCCGGTCGCGCCGGTCGATTCGCTCACCGACCTGCGCGCGGAGATGTGCAAGACGCTCGCGGCGATGGGGCTCACCGTCGAGGTGCATCACCACGAGGTAGCGACCGCCGGCCAGTGCGAGATCGGCACGCGCTTCAACACGCTGGTGACCAAGGCCGACGAGTTGCTCACGCTCAAGTACGTCATCAAGAACGTGGCGCATGCGCACGGCAAGACCGCCACGTTCATGCCGAAGCCGATCGTCGGCGACAATGGCTCGGGCATGCACGTGCACCAGTCGCTGGCCAAAGGCGGCACCAACCTGTTCGCCGGCGATCTGTACGGCGGCCTGTCGCAACTGGCGCTGTACTACATCGGCGGCATCTTCAAGCACGCGCGCGCGATCAACGCCTTCACCAATTCCACCACCAACAGCTACAAGCGCCTGGTGCCGGGCTTCGAGGCGCCGGTGATGCTCGCCTACAGCGCGCGCAACCGCTCGGCGAGCTGCCGCATTCCGTTCGTGCATTCGCCGAAGGGGCGGCGCATCGAGGTGCGCTTCCCCGATCCGATGAATTCGGGCTACCTCGCCTTCACCGCGATGATGATGGCCGGCATCGACGGCATCCTCAACAAGATCGATCCGGGCGCGCCGATGGACAAGGACCTGTACGACCTGCCGCCGGAGGAGGAGAAGAACATTCCGACGGTGTGCTCGAGTCTGGACCAGGCGCTGGAAGCGCTCGACAAGGACCGCGCCTTCCTCAAGGCCGGCGGCGTGTTCTCGGACGACTTCATCGACGCCTACATCGAGACCAAGCTCGCCGAGGTCACCCGGTTCCGCGCGGCGACGCATCCGATCGAATTCCAGATGTACTATTCGATCTGAGGTGCCTGGGCTCCCCGTCGCCGGCGCGGCGGGGAGCCTGAACCGATTTGCGGAGGACGCCGATGCGGCGCCGCAGTTTGCTTAAGGGGATGGCCGCGCTGCCGGCGCTGTCGCTGCTGCCGCGGCGGTTGCTCGCGCGCGGCGCGCCGGCACGCCGGCGCCGGGTGCGCCCGGGCGATCCCGATTGGCCGGACGCCGCGGAATGGCAGCGGCTGCGGCAGGCGGTGGGCGGCAACCTGTTTGCCGGTGAGGCGCTGTTCGCGGCCTGCGTCGCGGATGCGGCCGGCGCGGCTTGCGCGGCGGCGAAGGCGAACATCACCAATCCGTTCTATCTCGGCGACCAGCCCTGCGGCACCCAGGTTTCCGGTTGGCTCGACGCCTGGACGCCGGCGCCGAGCGCCTACGTGATCCGAGCCCGATCCGCCGCGGATGTCGCCGCCGGCGTCGATTTCGCGCGCGAACACGGCCTGCGGCTGGTGATCAAGGGGACCGGACACAGTTATCAGGGCACCTCCAACGCCGCCGATTCGCTCCTGATCTGGACCCGCGCGATGAATGCGATCACGCTGCACGAGGGCTTCGTCCCGCAGGGCTGCGCCGGCGACTTCGCGCCGGAGCCGGCGGTCAGCGCCGAAGCCGGAGCGTTGTGGATCGACCTGTACGACGCCGTGACGACACGCGCCGGTCGCTACGTGCAAGGCGGCGGTTGCGCGGACGTCGGCGTGGCGGGTCTGGTCCAGAGCGGCGGCTTCGGCAGTTTCTCCAAGGGCTTCGGCACCGCCGCGGCGAGTCTGCTGGAAGCCGAGCTGGTGACCGCGGACGGCGCCGTGCGGGTGGTCAACGCCAAGCGCGATCCCGATCTGTTCTGGGCGATCAAGGGTGGCGGCGGCGGCAGTTGGGGAGTGATCACCCGTGTCACGCTCCGCACCCATCCGCTGCCGGAGTACTTCGGCGGCGTCGGCGGCGCGATCCGGGCCCGGTCCGATGCCGCGTTCCGCGCGCTGGTCGCGCGCTTCGTGGCGTTCTACGCCGAGCGGCTGCACGACCCGCACTGGGGCGAACAGGTCGCGCTCGGTCCAGACAATACCTTGCGCCTCGGCATGGTCTGCCAGGGGCTCGACGCGGCGCAGGCCGAGCGGACCTGGCAGCCGTTCTTCGCCTGGGTGCAGGCCGCGCCGGCAGAATTCGACATCGTCGAGCCGCTCGGCACCGGCGTGCGCGAGGCGCGGCGCTGGTGGGCCGTGGCCGGCAACGAATTCATGATCCCCGATCCGCGTCCCGACGCGCCGAAGACGCACGGCTGGTGGCGCGGCGATCAGGAGCAGGTCGGCGCCTTTCTGCACGGCTTCGATTCGCTCTGGCTGCCGGCTGCGCTGTTGCGGCGTGCCGAGCAACCGCGTCTCGTCGATGCCCTCATTGCCGCCAGCCGGCACCAGCGCGTGCAGTTGCACTTCAACAAGGGCCTGAGTGGCGCGCCGGCCGAGGTCGTCGCCGCCGCGCGCGCCACCGCGACGAATCCGGCGGTGTGCGAGGCCTTTGCTCTCGCCATCCTGGCCGATGGCGAAGGTCCGGCCTATCCCGGCTTGCCGCGGCCGGCGCCGGATCGGGAGCGGGCGCGGCGCAACGCGCGCGCCATCGACCGGGCCACGGCGGAATTGCGCAAGGTCGCCCCGGCCGGCGGGTCCTACGTCTCCGAAAGCAATTACTTCAATCCGTCCTGGCAACGCGCATTCTGGGGCGAACACTATCCGCGGCTGCGCCGGATCAAGGACCGCTACGACCCCGAAGGCCTGTTCTTCGTGCACCACGGCGTCGGCAGCGAAGACTGGAGCGCGGACGGCTTTGCGCGATTGTCGTCTCGGGAGGGTCGGATCCCATCCCCATAGTGCCTGCCTTCGGCGGCGGAGCCGCACCCCCACAACCCCCAGCAAACCCTTGCGCAGCAAGGGTTTGATGGCCCCCTTGACTTAAGGAAGGTCTGATCAAACCCCGATGTCGCTGGCTTCGGCCGCGGCACCGCACCTCCACAACCCCCATCAAACCCTTGCTGCGCAAAGGTTTGATCGCCCCCTTGACTCAAGGGGGCTGAAAGAACCGACGCCGCATGGTCGGTTTGTTCAGAGATTCCTCAAGGGGGCTAAACGAGACAGAGCTGCGGGCTCACTTGTTCACGGGTTCTCTTGATCGCGCCCAACGACGCCGCAGACGCCGGCGCGCATATGCACTAAACTGGTGCAATGTCGGTAACGCCTGCTCTCATCGAGGCATCTTCGGCGGCCAACGCCGCGCTCGATCAGTTGACCACCGCCGTGGCGGTGTTCGATCGGCACGGGCGCTTCCTGCACGCCAATCCGGCGTTCGTCGAGCTGACCGGCGTGGTCCGCTGGCGGGGCTGCACGCTGGAGGCACTCGGCGAGACGACCGCGCAGGATCTGCGCGGCTGGTTCGAGCGCGTGCGCACGAGCAAGGCGGCGCTGACGCGGCGCGGCTACGATTGGACGACGCGTGATCCGCCGCTGCGCGTCGATCTGACCGTCGCTCCGGCGACCGGGGGCGGTGTCGTGCTGGAACTGCATCCGCAGACGCCGAGCGAGGCCGAGGCCTCGCCGCGCCTCTCGCAAACCCTGCGCGGACTGGCGCATGAGGTGAAGAATCCGCTCGCCGGACTGCGCGGCGCGGCGCAGTTGCTGCGGCGCCGTCTGGCCGATGCCGACCTGCAGCATCTCGCCGATCTGGTCATCGCCGAGGCGGACCGGCTCGGCGGCCTCGCCGATCGTCTGCTGCGCCCCGGCGGCGAGCCGCACTGGCGCACGGTGAATCTGCACGAAGTCGCCGAGCGCGCGCGCGCCCTGCTCGCCGCCGAGGTGGCGCCGGAGGTCAAGCTCGCGCGCGACTACGATCCCAGCCTGCCGCCGCTGCGCGGCGATGCCGACCGTCTGCTGCAACTGCTGCTCAATCTGCTGCGCAACGCGGCGCAGGCTTCGGCGACGACGATCCAGGTGCGCACCCGTGCCGAGCGCGGCCTCGTGCTCGGCGGCCAGGCGGTGCGCCTGGCCGCGCGGCTGGACGTGATCGACGACGGCGTCGGCGTGCCCGAGGCGCTGCGCGATACGCTGTTCCTGCCGCTGGTCTCCGGTCGCGCCGGCGGCTCGGGTCTCGGCCTCGCGCTGGCGCAGGAGATCGCGCACGAACACGGCGGCCAGATCGGCTTCAGCAGCCGGCCGGGGCGCACCGTGTTCAGCGTCGTGCTGCCCCTGGAGAACGGTCGTGGCTGAAGTGTGGATCGCCGACGACGACCACGCCATCCGCTTCGTGCTCGGCGAGGCGCTGCGCGAGGCCGGCACCGCGGTGCGCGAATTCGCCGATGCCGAAAGCCTGCTCGCCGGCCTCGATCGCGGCGCGCCGGACGTGGTCATCACCGACGTGCGCATGCCCGGCGACGGCGGCCTCACGCTGCTCGGCAAACTCAAGGCGCGCGGCATCGCCGCGCCGGTGATCGTGATGAGCGCGTTCACCGACGTCGCCGCCACCGCCGCCGCGTACCGCAACGGCGCGTTCGATTACCAGCCGAAACCGTTCGACCTCGACCAGATGCTGGCCTCCGTCGAGCGTGCGCTCGCCGAGACACGGCCGCCGCCGCCGCTGCCGGCGGCCGAACCCGAATCGGAACTGATCGGCCAGTCGCCGACGATGCGCGAGCTGTTCCGCAGCATCGGTCGAGTCGCCGCGACCGATCTCAACGTCCTCGTCACCGGCGCCACCGGCACCGGCAAGGAATTGGTCGCGCGCGCCCTGCACCGGCACAGCGCACGCGCCGCGCGAGCGTTCGTGGCGATGAACACCGCGGCGATTCCGGCGGAGCTGCTGGAATCGGAACTGTTCGGCCACGAGGCCGGCGCCTTCACCGGCGCGGTCAAGCGCCACGCCGGACGTTTCGAACAGGCGCAGGGCGGAACCCTGTTCCTGGACGAGATCGGCGACATGCCGCTGCCGCTGCAGACGCGCCTGTTGCGGGTGCTCGCCGAGGGCGAGTTCTACCGCGTCGGCGGCCGCGAGCTGATCCGCGCCGACGTGCGCGTGATCGCGGCCACGCACCAGGACCTCGATGCCAAGGTCGCGCGCGGCGAGTTCCGCGCGGATCTGCTGCACCGCCTCGACGTGGTGCGGCTGCACCTGCCGCCGCTGGCGGAACGGCGCGAGGACATTCCGCTGCTCGCCGCGCGTTTTCTCGCCCGCGCCGCCGCGAGCATGCGGCTCGAACCGAAGCGGTTTTCGCCGGCGGCGCTCGGCGCGCTGGCCGAGATGCCGTGGCCGGGCAACGTGCGCCAGCTCGAGAATCTCTGCCGGCGCCTCGCGGTGATGGCGCCGGGACGCGAGATCCGCGTGCAGGACCTGCCGCCGCTCGAACGCGAGCGCGACGCCGACGCGGATCCCTGGCACGAGGCGCTGGCGCGCACGGTGCGCGCGCGCCTGGCCGGCGGCGCGGAGAATCTCTACGCGGAGTTGCGCGCGGAGTTCGATCGCGCGGTGCTCGGCGCGAGCCTGGCCGAGAACGACCAGCACCGTGGCCGTGCCGCGCGCCAGCTCGGCCTCGGCCGCAACACGCTCACGCGCAAGCTCGGTCCGGCACGCCGGCGCACGCGCCGACCCGAGGGAGGAGCCAAATGACGGCAACCGGCGCGCTGCGCGTGCGCGAAGCCGGCATCGGCGATGTCGCCGCGCTGGTCGCGTTCAACGCGGCGATGGCGCTCGAAACCGAACACAAGGCGCTCGACCGCGAGGTGCTCGGCGCCGGCGTGCGCGCGGTGCTGGCTGAACCGCGGCGCGGGTTCTATCTGGTGGCCGAGGACGGCGCGAACGTGATCGGCTGTCTGATGGTGACCTACGAGTGGAGCGACTGGCGCAACGGCGATTGGTGGTGGCTGCAGAGCGTCTATGTCGCGCCCGCGCACCGGCGCCGCGGCGTGTTCCGCGCGCTGTACGCGGAAGTCGAGCGGCGCGCGTGCGCCACGCCGGAGGTGATCGGCATACGCCTCTATGTCGAGCGCGACAACGAACGGGCGCAACGCACCTACGCCGCGCTCGGTCTGCGCGAGATGCGCTACCGCATGTACGCCAAGCCGCTCAAGCCGGGGGTGCCGGCGTGAAGCCGTCGGCCTGGCCGCACCGATCGCGTCGCACAGCAAGCGCAGGGCGGCCATGAATCGTTGGCGCAGTCTGTTCGCCGACGCCATGCAATTCTTCTTCGTCCCGTTCGTGGCGGCGCTACTTCCCTGGCGCTGGGCAACCCGCTGGTTGCACTGGTGGTCGGCGCGTCGCGGTGGCCCCTTCGACGAAGCCGCTCGGGCGGCGGAAACCATCGCACCGAAGTATCTCGATGTCGGCAGCGCGGAGGCTTTCGCCCGCGCGCTGCGGCTGACCTGGCTGCTCGACACCTGCGATGCCTATCTGTCGTTGACCCGCTGGCGGCGCAGCTGGTGGCCAAGATATGTGCAGCAGGTCGGCGCCTGGCCGACTTGCGGAGCCTTCATTGCCACTGGGTTCCACCACGGTACGGGTCTCTGGGTATTCCGATCGCTCGCCCGCGCCGGACGCGATTCCGTGCTCGTCGCGGCGCGGTGGGAGCGCGCTGACTACCGCGGCCTGCCGTTGCGCTATTGGTACGGCCGTCTGCGCGCCTGGGATGTCGAGCGCATCAGCGGCCAGCCGATCGCGTTCCGACCGGGCGTCCGCGACCGCCTTGCCGCCGCACTCGCCTCCGGGACTCCGGTGGTCGGCGTGATCGACATGCCTCCACGGTTGGCGCCGCGCGGACAGCGTCGGGTGCGGCTGCTGGATCACGACATTTGCTTTCCCGACGGCCTGCTGGTTCTGGCACGCGCGGCCGGCGTGCCGCTGGTGCCGTATTGGGTGGAGTTCGATTTGCAGAATTGCACGCGGCGATTTTGCATCGGCGAGCCGCTCGATCCGAACGACGCGTCCGGCACGCTGCAAGTCCTGGCCGATATCCTGGATCGGCAGATACGACGCACTCCCGGCGCATGGTTCTTCTGGCCGGAATGGCCGGCGTGGGTGTCCGCCGCAGCGCAGGATACACCGGACCGCGAAGGACGCGCGTAGCCGATCGGCCGTTCGCGTTACCGCTTTTCAGATGTGTACCGCTGGGGTGGTGCCAGAGGGCGCTGCTCTGCAGCGAAATGGGTTCTATGGGCTGTCGTCGATGACCGCATGCGGATACGGCGCGGCGGCCGCGAACTCCCCGCGCCGTTCCTCGGCCAGGCGGGCGAGTCTGTCCAGATCGAAAACGTACGGCATACAATGCGCATCAGCCGGCGGGGTGCGTAGGATACCAATCCCGCCGGCCCACCCGATTGCGAAGGATCTTGCCGTGACCACCACTCGACGCGTTGCCATCCTCGGCGGAGTCCGCATCCCGTTCTGCCGCAACAACACCGCGTATGCCGACGTCGGCAATTTCGGCATGGCGGTGAAGACGTTGGGCGCGCTGGTGGAGCGCTTCGGTCTGCACGGCGTGGAGCTCGGCGAAGTGGCGTTCGGCGCGGTGATCAAGCACGCCGCGGACTGGAATCTGGCGCGCGAGGCGACGCTGTCGTCGGGGCTGTCGCCGCTGACGCCCGGCCTCACCACCGCGCGCGCCTGCGGCACCTCGCTCGACAACGCCATCCTGATCGCCAACAAGATCGCCGCCGGCCAGATCGAGGCCGGCATCGCCGGCGGCGCCGATACCACCAGCGACGTGCCGATCGTCTACAGCCGCGCCTTGCAGCAGCGCCTGCTCGCGGTCAATCGCGCCAAGGGCGCGCTCGACAAGCTCAAGGCCGCCGTGCGCGGCTTCTCCTTCGGCGAATTGAAACCGAGTTTCCCGGGCGTGGCCGAGCCGCGCACCGGCCTGTCGATGGGCGATCATTGCGAGTTGATGGCGAAGCAATGGCAGGTTTCGCGCGAGGAACAGGACCGGCTCGCCCTGGCGAGTCATCAGAAGGCCGCCGCGGCTTACGAACGCGGGTTCTTCAAGGATCTGGTCGTGCCGTTCCGCGGCCTCGAGCGCGACGGCTTCCTGCGTCCGGATACCTCGCTCGAAAAGCTCGCCGCACTCAAGCCCGCATTCGACAAGGCGTCCGGCACGCTGACCGCCGGCAACTCCACGGGTCTGTCCGATGGCGCCTCGGCGGCGCTGCTGGCGAGCGAGGCGTGGGCCGCCGCGCGCGGCCTGACGCCGCTGGCGTATTTCCGCGACGCCGAGGTCGCCGCGGTCGATTTCGTGCGCGGCGAGGGCCTGCTGATGGCGCCGACGGTGGCGGTGGCGCGACTGCTGGCGCGCAACGGCCTGCGCTTGCAGGATTTCGATTTCTACGAGATCCACGAAGCCTTCGCCGCGCAGGTGCTGTGCACGCTGCGCGCCTGGGAGAGCGCGGACTATTGCCGCAATCGGCTGGGGCTCGACCGGCCGCTCGGCAGCGTCGATCCGGCCCGGCTCAACGTCAACGGTTCGAGTCTCGCGCTCGGTCATCCGTTCGCCGCGACCGGCACCCGCATCGTCGCCACGCTGGCGAAATTGCTCGCGGACAAGGGCAGCGGTCGCGGGCTGATCTCGATCTGCACTGCCGGCGGCATGGGCGTCACCGCCATTCTCGAGCGACCCTGATCGCATCCGTGGCACGACCGGCGTTGCGCATCCCCTGGCCCTTGCTGGCGGCGACCGTGGCGCTGGCGCTGAGCGTGGCGCGCGCCGCGTACCTCGAGCATTTCGCCGGCAGCTACACCGCCTGCCAGGGCTGTTTCCTGCTGCCGGCGCTCGGCCACGATGCCTGGCTGCTGAGCGGCCTGTTCGCGCTGCTCGGCCTGGCGGCGTTCGCGCGCAGCCGGGCGCTGCGCGTGCTGTGCGCCGGCGCGGCGGTGCTGTTGCTGCTCGCGATGGCGCTGGATCTGCTGCTGCTGCGCCTGCTGAATCAGCGCTTCTACGTCGCCGATCTGGTGCGGTTCGTCACCGAGGTCGCCGCCGACTGGAGCGTGGCGCGCGCGCAGTTCCTGTCGCCGAGTGGAATTGTATACTCGGTCCTGGCGGTGTTGCTGCTCGTGCTGCTGGCCGGACTGCTCGCGCACCAGCGCCGGTCGCGGCGCGCGGGTCTCGCGCTGTTCGCGGGCGCCGTCGGCGCGGCGCTGTTCGCCGCCGGCGTCGGTGCGAGCACGACATTGCGCTATGTCCACGACCAGTACGCCTGGAACGTGATCGGCGCGAACCTGCCACAGGGCCGCGAGCAGGCGTTTTCCGACGCCTTCGTCGAACGCCAGCGCCAGGCGCTCGCCGCGCTGCCGCGCGTGTGCGAGTCGGGCACGGCGACCGGTCGCAGCGTCGTCCTGGTCATCACCGAATCGCTGTCGGCGTATCAGAGTGCATTGCTCGGCGGTCCGGACGACTGGCTGCCGCGGCTCGATGCGCTGGCGCGAGCGAACCACTATTTCAGCCATTTCTACGCCAACGGCTTCACCACCGACGGCGGCGAGATCGCCGCGCTCACCGGGCGTCTGCCGCTCGATCCGCCCGGCGCGCCCTGGTACGACCTTGCCGCGTTCGGCGCCGGCGACGACACCCTGCCCGGCATCGCCCATCGCGCCGGCTACAGCGCGCACTACTTCACCACGGCGGATCTGGCGTTTCTCAATTCCGGCACCTGGTTGCGCCAGCTCGGATTCGACAGCGTGGAAGGCAACGAGAGCCCGTTCTATGCCGATCTGCCGCGCGGCCCGTTCGGCGCGGCGGCGGACGAGGCGTTGTTCGCACGCTTCGAGCAATGGCTGGACGAGCGGCGCGATCCGCGCCCGTTCGTCGCCGTGTTGCTCACGGTGAGCAGCCATCCGCCGTTCCTGCATCCGCAGACCGGCAAGCTCGATGCGGAAGGCACGTTCCGCTACGTCGATGCGCAACTCGCCGCATTCCACGATCGCCTCGCCGCGCGCGGATTCCTGCGCCGCGGCGTGCTGCTGATCACCGGCGACCACCGCAGCATGACGCCGCTGTCCGACGAGGAATACCGCCGCTTCGGCGAACGCGCCTTCGCCCGCATTCCGCTGATCGTGGCCGGCGCGATCGACCTGCCGAAGGTGGTCGATGCGCCGTTCCAGCAGACCGATCTGCCGGCCTCGCTCGCCGGCATGCTCGGCGTCGAGTATTGCCGCGGTCCGTTCACCGGCGCGTTCCTGCGCGCCGATCCGGTGCCGGCGCGCTACGTCGTGCACAGCCGCGGTGACGACCGCAACCGGGTCGATGTCTATTTCGACGAGCGCGTGGCGAGCTATCTCGAGAACGGCGACGCCAGCGCCTGGATCGGCGCGGTCGAACCGCCCGACGCGGCGGCGGTGGCGGCGTGGATCAATGCGCAGCGCCTCGACAATCGGGTGCCGCCGCGTGCGCTGGCGACGGCACGGCGCGAGCTCAAGTGAAGCGGAAGCGCGGCTCGAACGCGCTGCCGGGGGCGTAGGAGCCGCGTCGGGAGCGCATGCGCGCCTGCAGTTCGGCGCGGCGGCCTTCCAGCCATTCGGCACGCGCCATGCGCGAGGTGTCCTCGCCGCGGCGGGCGGCTTCCTGGCTGCGGTAGGCGCAGAAGTCGCCGTAGGCCTCGATTTCCGGCGCCAGCACGCGCTGCACCACCTCGATCATGATCGCATCGTCGAGGAAGCCGAGCACCGGCACGTCGTCCGGGATCAGGTCCTCCGGATCGGCGAAATAGGTGAGCGCGGAGATCACCCGGCTGCGGTCCTCGTCGGCCAGGCCCCAGCCCTCGTCGCGCACCATCTGGATCAGATTCTCGACCGACGCCAGCCGCGAGCGCACGAATTCCGGCATGTTCTGGCCCTGCGAGTCGGTGAGCGTCTTGGCGGCGGCGGCGAGGATCTGCTCTGCGCTCTTGCCGGCGGCACGCTGCTCGGCGCGCTGCAACGCCTGCATGAAGAACGGCAGGTCGTCATCGGAGATTTCGATGTGGAAGTCGAGGGCCATGGTGCCATCCGTACCGCAGGTGGGGAGGTGCGCAGCCTAGCCAGCCACGGCGGGCGCGTCAATTCGGCGCGTCGCCGGGGCGGGACGCCTGCCGCCGGAGGCGCGATCAGAGGATCGATTCCAGGCCCGCGCCGAACGCGGTGACGATGCGCGTGTAGATCGTCTTCAACGGCAGTTTCACCTCGGGGAAGTCGCCGACATCCGCGTAGCACGCATAGAAACCGGGATCGCCGCGCGGCACCGGGGCGCAGCCGGGCTTGAGTTCGAAGCTCGAGGCGTAGCGGAACGGCCACAGGTCGAACACCGGCAAGGCGCTCGAGAGATCGCCGATGCGCTCGTTCAGGCGGCCGAGCCAGGTGCCGTGCTCGCGCCGGGCGATGGTCCAGGCATTGGCTGGATCGCAGTCGGCGAGGATCGTCGCGCGCAGCCGCTGCGCGAAGCGGGCGTCCTCGATGATGAATCCCGATTCGGTGTTGAACCGATCCGAGCGCGGATCGAAATTGTGCGAGCCGATCAGCGCGATGCGGCCGTCGATGACCAGCGACTTGGCGTGCAGGCCGAGGCGCACGCCGCCGCGCACGAGCGGGGCGCGGCCGTACTTGCGGTACCGCGCCTCCGCGGCGGGCGCGCGCGCGCCGAGCGTGGCGTAGTCGGCGACGAGATCGGCGGCCTCGGCGGGAAACGGCTTGAATTCGAAGATGTCGAAGCCGAGCTTGAGATAGCGCTTCTTGTACTTGTACGACAGTGCGTAGACGTAGAACGCGTCGGTCGCGGCGAGCGAGTTGGTCGACACCACGATGCGCAGGTCCGGATGGGCGCGACGCTGCTCGCGGAACACGCGCCGCGCGGTGCCGCTCAACACCAGGTATGGCGTCTGCAACACGATCTCCGAGCGCGCGCCCCGGACGAGTTCGAGGATGTGCCGGCTGAGCGCGCGGTTCTGCGCGTGGCCGGGGTCGTCGAGCTTGTCCGGCAGGTCGGCGAAGTATTCGACCGCGCCGACCTGCTCGGCCTGTGCCGCGAAGCGGGCACGGACGTACTCGGGATCGTCCGCGCGCGCGAGCAGCGCCGCCACCCGCGCCGGCGCGCGCCACGCGTGCGGCGCATAGCCCGGCGCGCGCACGCCGTCGGCGAGGATGCGCGCGGCAACGTCGCGCAGGCGGCTCAACGGCACGCTGCGCGGGTGGCGCCAGAAGCGCTCGAACGCGGCCCGCATCTGGCGCGCCGCCGGACCGGCGACGAGCACATCGCGGTCGCGGTAGTCGAATTCGTCGTCCCAGTCGTAGTAGCGGTTCTCGTAGTTGCGGCCGCCGGCGATGCCGATCGCGTCGTCGATCAGCAGCAGCTTGTCGTGCATGCGTTGGTTGAAGCGGAAAAAACAGCAGAGTATACCGGCGGCGAATTCGAGCGGCGGCGTGGTGGCGCGGTGGAACGTCGGGTTGTAGACCCGCAGCTCGAAGTTCACGTGGGCGCGGGCGAGCGCGGCGAGCAACTCGACGTCGTCGAGCGAGAACAGTTGATCCACCAGCACGCGCACGCTGACGCCGCGGCGCGCGGCGGCGACCAGCTCGTCGAGCATGAGCTGGCCGGCGTCGTCGGCGGCGAAGAGGAAGGTCTGCACGTCGATGCTGCGCCGCGCGGCGCGCAGCAGGTGGATGCGCAGCAGCAAGGCGTCCTCGCCGCGCTCGAGCAGGTTGACGTAGTGCACCGGCGCGGTCGGGGTGGACGCGGCGAACGCGCGTGCGGCGAGCTCCTGATAGGGCGAGGCGCGCGCGCAGGCGTCGGCGCGCGCGCAGTCGAGCGCATGCGCCTGGGCCGCCGCGGCGGTGGCCGCGGCGCGGCGCGCGTGCAGGTGGTCCACCGCGCAGCCGCCGAGCAGCGCCGGCGCGAGCAGCAGCGCGCAGAGCGCCCGGCCGCGCCGCATCAGCCGGCTGCCGCGCCCGGCCGCACGTAGACGGCGAGCCGCAATTGCACGCGGTCGGCGAGCGTGCCGCGACGCGAGCGCATGTCGAAGTCGCTGCGGCGGATGCTGCCGGCGGCGCGCACCGGGCAGGTGCCGGCGAGTGGATCGGCGCAGACCGGTGGCTCCAGCTCGAAGCGCACGTGCCGCGCCTTGCCGCGGATCGTCAGCAGGCCCTCGACCTCGCCGCCGCGCGTCAGACGTTGCAACGCGAAGGGTTCCGAGGCGAACGCGATCTGCGGATAGTGGGCGCTGTCGAAGAACTCCGCCGACTTGGCCCATGCCTCGTAACTGCGGCTGCGCATGTGCAGATCGTTGGTGTCGATGCGCGCCTCGACTTGCGCCGTGCCGTGGAACCGATCCAGCGTCAGCGTGCCGTGCACCGCGCCGAACTCGCCGCGCAGGCCGATCAGCCACATCAGCTTGACCTCGAATTCGGCCTGCGAGCGCACGTCGTCGAGGGCAAGCGCATCGCTGGCGGGCGCCGGCGCCGCGATCGCCGCCAGCAGCAGCACCGGCCACCAGCGCAGGATCGGGCGGGCGCGGCGCATCAGCGCACGGTCACGGCGACCAGAACGCGATGAGCCGCCCGCCGCCGGGCTCCGCGGCGCCATCGAGTTCGAACCAGGCGATGCCCGCCGGCGGCATGCCGCGGAAGTCGCCGGACTGGCCGGTGGCGAGCAGCGCGACCAGCGTCTCGAAGCCGGGGTTGTGGCCGACCAGCAGCAGCCGCGGCGCGTCGGGATGTTCGTCGATCAATGCCGCGAGCTGCCCGGCCGTCGCCTCGAATATGCGCGGCTCGAGGATCTCGCCGACCCGGCCGAGCGCGTGCGCGAGCGTCTGCTGCGTGCGCAGCGCCGGCGAACACAGCACGCGCGCGGGCAAGGCGTGGTGTGCGTCGAGCCACGCGCCGGCCGCCCGGGCCTCGGCCACGCCGCGCGGACTCAAGGCGCGGGCGAGGTCGTCCTGGCCCGGCTGGGCGCGCTCGGCGTGGGCGTGGCGCAGCAGGATCAGCTCGCGTTTCATCGCCGTTTCGCCTCGCTTCGCCGAAAGCCTTCAGGCTGCGCCTCAAGCCTGCTTCTTCAACCAGCGCAGGAGTTTTTCCCAGTCCTCCTGATGCGAACGGATCAACTCGGAGTGGTAGTCGAAGATGCTCTTGCCGAGGCCGGTGACGAGCACGTAGCCCTGGGTGTCGCGCAATTGCGCGACCAGCGGAAACGGCAGCCGCTTCATCTCGTCGAGCGCCTCCTGCGAGGCCGTCGTCCACGGTTTGAGCCGATTGGCGACCAGACCGACCGCGACCTTGCCGCGCCGGATCCGCGCCAACTGCGCCAGCTCGTGGAGAAACACCATGCTCGCTTCGAGATCGATGCGCGAGGGCAGCATCGGCACCAGCAGGATGTCGGCGCCGTCGAGCAGTTCGGCGAGTTCGCCCGGGCGGATGCCGGCGGGGCCGTCGATGATCACGCGCTCGGCGTCGGCGGGAATCCGGTCCGCCCAGTCGCGGCGCAGCGCCGAGAGACCCAGCACCGGCGCCGCCAGCGCCGCGCGCTTCTCCGCCCAGCGCAGGCTCGAGCCCTGGCGATCGGCATCCGCCAGCACCGTGCGCTTGCCGTCCTGGGCGAAGTAGCCGGCGATGTTGGTCGCGATCGTGGTCTTGCCGCAGCCGCCCTTGGAACTCGCCACCAGAATCTTCTGCATGAGCGCCTCTCCGCGTGGGGCAAAGCGCGCCAAGGGTACAACGGCCGCCGGCGCCGGCGAAAGCGCGCTACGGCACGGCCACGCCGTCCGCGGGCGGCTGCCAATCGGCGGGCGGTTCGAGCGCGACACCCTGGCTGCGCAGCACCGCGTAGACCGCGCCGGTCTCGGTGCCGGTGTCGTCGAGCGCCTGCAGGTAGACGCGGGTCACGTCCGGATCGTCGGCCAGGCGTTCGGCGAGATCGCCGATGCGCAGCGCATGCCAGGCGAGCGCGCGTTGCGCCGCCTTCGCCGCCGCGGTATCGGCGTCCGCCGGCAGCCAGGCGAGCCATTGGCGGATGCCGAAATTCTGTGCGCCGAGACTGCCGGCGACCGCCAGCTTCTTCGCCACTGTCAGGCAATCGGCGGCGAGATCCTTGTCCTTGGCGGCGTCGCGACAGGCGCCGGTGAGCGCCTCGCGCACCGGCGGCAGGATCGCCGCCGCCGCGCCGGCCGCGGTGATCAGACGATAGCCCTCGTCGCTGGCATTGAGCTGGCCGCTGGCGCGGATCACCTCGTCGCCGACCGGCAGGATGCGCTCGCCCGCCACGATCAGGGCGAGCAGTTTGCCGAAGTAGTCGTCGAACCGCGGCGCTTGCGCCGCGCTGGTCAGGGCGGCGCGCGCGGCCGGCGCGTCCTTGGCGCGCTCGGCGCGCAGCAGCGAAAGCAGCCACACCGCGGCGTTCTGCGCATCGAGGTTCTCGAGCTTTTGCAGGGTTTCGGTCTGCGGACAGGGCTGGTCGGTGGCGTGGCAGTCGACGCCCGCGGTCACCCACCACACCCGCACGTCGTCGGGCGCCGCGGCCTGGGCGCGGGCGAGCAGCGCCGGCGGCTTGAGCGCGGCGGGACGGTGCGCGTCGTTGGCGTCGGGCACGGCGAGCACGGCGGCGGCGAGCAGCGCCGGCGCGTCGGCGCGCAGCGCCAGCAGGTTGATTTCGTCGCGCCGGAATTGCGTCACCCGTTGCTCGGGCGTGAGCTCGGCGGCCGCCTCGGTCTTGGCCTTGCTCGCGGTGGGCGCCGCCGCGGGAGCCGCCGGCTGCGGCTGGGCGGCGGCGGCGAGCGGCAGCAGCAGAAAAAGTATACAACGTGGCATGACGTGCGCCCCTCGATGCGGGCGCGCAGTGTAGCGCGACGCCGCATGAGCGGCAGCTTAATACCCCGCGGCCTGGCCGTCCTTGCGGCCCTCCGAGGCGCCGACATACACCCGGTGCCGCGCGTCCCACCCGATCGCCTGGTAGCCGCCGTAGGGACCGTCGGCCCAGGTGACGTGATGACCCTTCTCCATCAGCGCGCGGATCGTCTCGTAGGGAAAGCCCGATTCGAGCTCGACCTCGCCGCCGTCGCGCATTTCCGTCGCCTGGCCTTCCGGTTCGGTGGCGCCCTCGTGCTGGATGCGCGGCGCGTCGCCCGCTTCCTGCAGATTCATGCCGAAGTCGATGAGGTTCATCACGATCTGGACGTGGCCCTGCGGCTGCATGCCGCCGCCCATCACGCCGAAGCTGAGCCACGGCTTGCCGTCCTTGGTGATGAAGCTCGGGATGATGGTATGGAACGGGCGCTTGCCCGGCGCGAAGGCATTGGGATGGTCGGCTTTCAGCACGAACAACTGGCCGCGATCCTGCAACACGAAGCCCAGGCCCGGCGGCGTCATGCCCGAGCCCATGCCGCGATAGTTCGACTGGATCAGCGACACCATGTTGCCCCATGGGTCCGCGGTGGTGAGATAGATCGTGTCGCCCTGTTCGAGCGGCGGATCGACCGGCGCGACGCTGCGCATGGCACGATCCAGCGAGATGCGCTGGCGCTGTGCCGCGGCGTACTCCTTGGACAGGAGTTTCTGGATCGGCGTCTTGAAAAAATCGGGATCGGCGTAGAGGTGGGCGCGGTCCTCCCAGGCGAGCTTCTTCGCCTCGACGAACAGGTGCACATGCTCGGGGCTGCCGAAGCCGTATTTCTTCAGGTCGTAGCCTTCCAGCACGTTGAGCATCTCGAGCGCCGCCAGGCCCTGTCCGTTCGGCGGCAGCTCCCAGACGTCGTAACCGCGGTAGTTGGTCGAGATCGGCTCGACCCATTCGCCGTGGTGCGCGGCCAGATCCTCGTAGGCGAGGAAGCCGCCGTTGGCCTTGACGTAGTCGCCGATCACGTGGGCGATGCGGCCCTTGTAGAAGGCGTCGCGGCCCTGGTTCGCGATCGTTTCGAGGGTGGCGGCCAAATTGGGATTTTTCCAGATTTCCCCTTTTTCCGGCGCGCGGCCGTCGAGGGTCATCTGCTCCTTGAAGCCGGGGAATCGGCTCAGCGCCGGTACCGACAGTTTCCAGTAGAACGCGATCAGCTCGGTCACCGGAAAGCCTTCGCGCGCGTAGCGGATCGCCGGCGCGAGATCGTCCTTGATCGACAGCTTGCCGAAGCGGTCGTGCAGCGCGAACCAGCCGTCCACGCAGCCCGGCACGTTCACCGGCAGCGGCCCCAGTGCGGGAATCTCGCGCAGGCCGTGATCGAGGAAATACTGGAGCGACAGCGCTTTCGGCGAGCGCCCCGAGCCGTTGTAGCCGTAGAGCTTCCTCGTCTTCGCATCCCACACCAGCGCGAACAGATCGCCGCCGATGCCGTTCGACACCGGCTCCATCAGACCGAGCGCGGCATTGGCCGCGATCGCGGCATCCACCGCCGTGCCGCCGCGCTTGAGGATGTCGAGCCCGATCTGGGTGGCGAGCGGATGCGAGGTCGCCACCATGCCGTGCGCGGCGATCACCTCCGAACGGGTGGCGAACGGCTTGCCGGTGATGCGGTCGGCGGCGTGGGCGGCGAGGGCGATGCTCGCGGCGAGAACGGCGGCGAGGCTCCGGATCATGGCGGGTCTCCGGCGGGGACGGGCCGACAGTGTAGCGCCGCGGCGGGCGCGGCGGGCGCTCACCGGCGCATCGCGCCGCGCGACTAGTCCGCCAGCGCCTCCCTCAGGAACTCCGGCAGCGCCAGCGCCGCGCGATGCGTTTCGGCGTTGTAGTAGCGCGTCGGGAACGGCTTGGCGGCGGCGCCGCGCTCGCGGAAGTCGGCGAGATCGGCGCCCTTGCGCGCGAGCGTCGCGCTCCACCAGCCGGTCGGATAGCACGGCTGCGGGAAGGTGAGCGTGCGCAGCGCGTGGAAGCCGGCGGCCTTCATCGCCTTGCGGATGTTCTTGAGCAGCGGCAGGTGCGCCAGCGGCGATTCGCTCTGCTGCACTAAAATGCCGCCGTGGCGCAGCGCGCGCCAACAGGAGCGGTAGAACGCCTCGTTGAACAAGCCCTCGGCCGGGCCGATCGGATCGGTCGAATCGACGATGACCACGTCGAGCGATTCGGCGGCGCACTCGGCCATCCAGCGGATGCCGTCGGTGAACAGCAGCTGCGCACGCGGATCGCCATTCGCTTCGCACAGCTCGGGAAAGTATTGCTCGGCCAGCCGCGTGACGCGCTCGTCGATCTCGACCTGCACCACGCTTTCGACTTCCTCGTGCTTGAGCACCTCGCGCAGCGTGCCGCAGTCGCCGCCGCCGATGATCGCCACGCGCTTGGCGCGCGGGTGGGTGAACAGCGCCGGGTGCGACATCATCTCGTGGTAGAGGAAATTGTCGCGCGTGGTCACCATCATGCAGCCGTCGATCACCATCAGCCTGCCCCAGTCGGTGGTGTCGTAGATCTCGATCGACTGGAACGGCGTCTGTTCCGCGTGCAGCCGTGCGCGCACGCGGAAACCGATCGACGAGCCGGAGTAGTCGTGTTGCTCGTGGTACCAGGACGGGGTCGGCGACGACATGGCGGCAGTGCGCTCGGGCCGGAGGGGCCGCGATTGTACCGGTTCCGCGGGCGCTGAACATGCGCCGGGCGCGACGCTACAATGGCGCGCCGCCGGCCCCGCGGCGTCCCAGGCTTCCGGCCGGCGAGATTCCCGCGTCAAGGCCCGCCGCTGCGACGTTCGCCAATTCGTTGTCCGTGGAGAGCGAGACGATGACGACTTCGTGGAACGTGGACGCCGCGCGCAAGCAGTACGCGATCGCGCACTGGAGCGAGAACTATTTCGACGTCGATGCGCGCGGCCGCCTGATCGCGCGGCCGCGTGGCGGCGACGGTCCGGCGCTCGCGCTCGCCGACCTCGTCGAGGCGGCGCGCGCGCGCGGCGCGCGCTTGCCGCTGCTGGTGCGCTTCGCCGACATCCTGCACGATCGCCTCGCGCACTTGCAGGGCGCGTTCGCCAAGGCGATGCGGGAATGCGACTACGCCGGCGGCTACAGCGCGGTGTATCCGGTCAAGGTCAACCAGCAGAAGGCGGTCGCCGGCGAACTGGCTGCGGCGGGCGGCGAGGGCTTCGGTCTGGAGGCGGGCTCCAAGCCGGAACTGATGGCGGTGCTGGCGCTGGCCAAGCCCGGCAGCATCGTCATCTGCAACGGCTACAAGGATCGCGAGTATCTGCGCCTGGCGCTGATCGGCCGCCGGCTCGGCCTGCGCGTGTTCATCGTCATCGAGAAGTTGTCCGAACTCCGGCCCGCGCTGGAGGAGGCGCGGGCGCTCGGCGTGGAGCCGCTGTTCGGCGTGCGCGTGCGGCTGACCAGTCTCGGCGCCGGCAAGTGGCAGAACACCGGCGGCGAGAAATCCAAGTTCGGCCTCACCCCGCGCCAGTTGCTCAGCCTGATCGACGAGCTGAAGGCCGCGGGCCTCACCCGCTCGCTCGCGCTGCTGCACGTGTTCATGGGCTCGCAGATCTCCAACGTGCGCGACATCGCCGCCGGCCTGCGCGAGGCATCCCGCTACTTTGTGGAATTGTGCAAATTGGGAATCCCGATCGCCTACGTCGATGTCGGCGGCGGCCTCGGCGTGGACTACGAGGGCACGCGCTCGCGTTCGGCGTGTTCGATCAACTACAGTCTGGAACAGTACGCGGCGACGATCGTGCAGCCGCTGGCCGAAGCCTGCGCCGCGCACAGCCTCGCGCCGCCGCACCTGATCAGCGAGACCGGCCGCGCCATGGTCGCGCATCACGCCGTGCTGATCGCCAACGTCAGCGACGTGGAGGCCGCGCCGCGCGGTCGGGTGCCGCCGCGCGAGCCGAACGAGCCGGCGGTGCTCGCGCACCTGCGCGAGATCCACGACGCGATCGGCACGCGCGCGGTGATCGAGCTCTACCACGAGGCGCAGCATTACTGGTCGGAAGGACACGCGCTGTTCGCGCTCGGCACGCTCGGCCTGCGCCAGCGCGCGCGCCTGGACGATCTCTACTACGCCATCGTCCACGCGCTCAAGCCGCGGCTCAAGCCGGAGGAGCGCGCCCACCGCCAGGCGCTCGACGAGCTGAACGAGAAGCTGGTGGACAAGTACTTCGTGAACTTTTCCATTTTTGAATCCATTCCCGACACCTGGGCGATCGACCAGATCTTCCCGATCGTGCCGATCGCCGGGCTCGACCGCGCGCCCGACCGGCGCGGCGTGATCGCCGATCTCACCTGCGATTCGGACGGCCGCATCGACGCCTACGTCGACGCCGAGGGCGTGGACGTGAGCCTGCCGCTGCACGCGCCGACCGCGGGCGAACCGTACCGGCTCGGCATCTTCCTGGTCGGTGCCTACCAGGAGGCACTCGGCGACATCCACAACCTGTTCGGCGACACCGACGCGGTCAACGTGCGCCTGAGCGGCGACGGCGGCTTCGAGTTCTCGCACCTCAAGCGCGGCGACACCACCGATGTGATGCTCGACTACGTCGGCTACGATCTGGCGGGCCTGCGTGCCGCCTACCGCGCCAAGATCGCGGCGGCGAATCTTGCCGGCGCGGAGGCGGAGCGGATCGCCGCCGCGCTGGAGGCGGGGCTGACGGGATACACGTACCTCGCCGAGAAATAGTCCGTTCGCCCTGAGCGTAGCGCCATCGGCGCGAAGTCGAAGGGTCGATGCGTTTCGACTTCGCTCGCTGCGCGAGTTACGCTCAACGCGAACGGATTACTTCAATCCCGCGCCACTTGGAACCCCGCGAACGACTGCGTCACCGGCATTACCTCGATGCGGTTGACGTTGAGGTGCGGCGGCAAGTTGGCGATCCACCAGATCGTCTGCGCGATGTCGTCGCCGGTAATCGGATGCGAGCCGTGGTAGAGCTTGTCGGAGGCTTCCTGGTCGCCGCCGGTGCGCACGAGAGTAAATTCGGTTTCCGCCATGCCGGGCTCCACGCTCGTCACGCGCACGCCGGTGCCGTGCAGGTCGCAGCGCAAGCCGAGCGAGAACTGGGTGACGAACGCCTTGGTGCCGCCGTAGACGTTGCCGCCGGTGTAAGGGTACGTTGCCGAAATGGAACTCACGTTGACGATCGCGCCGCGTCGTTCGATCAGCGTAGGCAGCAGCTTGTGCGTGAGCGTGGCGAGCGCCGTCACATTGGTGTCGATCATCTGCCGCCATTGCGCGAGGTCGCATTGCGGCGCTTTCGCCGTGCCGAGCGCCAAGCCTGCGTTGTTGACCAACACGTCGACCGCACGGAAGTCCGCGGGCAGGGCATCCAGCGCCATCTGCATCGCATTCGCGTCACGGATATCGAAGGCGGCGATGTGCATATTTGCGCCGAATTCCCCGGTGAGTTGCTGCAAGCGTTCGGCGCGGCGAGCAAACGCGATCACGCGCCAGCCGGCTTGGGCGAAGCGTCGCGCCGTGGCGGCGCCAAATCCGGCGCTGGCGCCGGTGACGAGCAGGGTTTTCATGTCCATCAATGCGATCCTTTCGAACGAAGTGGGCGACGCTATGTGATGCCGGTTACGAAAATCTAAGCCGATGCGTAGTATGAATGGCAACCATCCGTTGCATCTGGAGAGAGGGCACCATGCGCATTGGCGGATTCATCTTGCTTGTGACATACACCGTGTCTGCATCCGCCACGGATTGGCTGCAGTTCGGATACGACTCGGCGCACAGCGGCAACAATACGGCCGAAAACGGTTATTCGACCGCCGGCAACATCCTGCTCTACAACGTGACCCTGCCCGCCGTCGCCGACGGTGCGCCCGCATTTCTTTCCGGTGTCGCGACTGCGAATGGCAGCCGCGATCTGTTGTTTCTGGAAACCAAAGATGGTCATGTACTTGCGATCGACGCTACCACCGGCGCAACCGTGTGGTCGCATGCGACCAATCCCGTGCCGCCACCGGTCGGGCAGGATTACACCACGTCCTCGCCAGCGATCGATCCGAATCGAGCGTACGTCTACTTTTACGGACTCGACGGCTACGCGCATAAATACGCAGTCGGCACAGGCGCGGAAATGCTGACCGGCGGCTGGCCCGAACGGGCGACATTGAAGCCCGACGTCGAAAAGGGGTCGTCGGCGCTGGCCATCGCCACGGCAAAGAGCGGCGTCACGTATCTGTACGTGACCAACGGCGGCTATCCGGGCGACGCCGGCGATTATCAGGGACATGTCACAGTGATCGATCTCGCCACCGGCACGCAAAACGTGTTCAACGCCGATTGCAGCGATCAGACGGTGCATTTCGTCGAAGCTCCCGCCGCGCCCGATTGCTCAGAAGTGCAGACGGCGATCTGGGCCCGGCCCGGCGTGATCTACTTCGCGGCCACCGATCGCATTTTCATGGCCACCGGCAACGGCACGTTCGATGCCAATAATCACGACTGGGGCGACAGCGTGTTCGCGCTGAATCCGGATGGTACCGGCAGCGGGGGCAATCCCGTTGACAGCTACACGCCGACGAATTTTCAGGCGCTGCAGAATAACGATACGGACTTGGGCTCCACGGCCCCTGCCATTCTGCCTTCGGCACTGGCAGGTTATCCGCACCTGGCCGTGCAGGGCGGCAAGGACAGCATGCTGCGTCTGCTGAATCTGGATAACTTGAGTGGCAGTACGCCGGCGGGGCCGGGTCATGTAGGCGGGGAATTGCAACTGATCAATGTACCGCAGGGCGGCATGGTGTTCGCGCAGCCGGCGGTATGGGTCGACGGCAGTGGCAAGACCTGGGTTTTCGTCTCCACGTTCAGTGGATTGAGTGCGCTCACGCTTGGGCTGAGCGGCGGCAAACCGGCACTAACCAAGGTATGGCAGAACAGTACCGGTGGCTCATCGCCGGTGGTGGCCAACGGCATGCTCTACTATTTCAGCGGCGCGATCAGTGCGTACGATCCGACAACCGGGGCGTTGCTGTGGTCGGATTCGTCACCTGGCGGCGTGCATTGGGAAAGTCCCATCGTCGTCAACGGACGCGTTTATGTGACTGACGAGGGAGGCAAACTTTGGGCCTACGCCCTCGATGGGATTTTCAAGAACGGTTTCGAGTGATTACTTGGAGTAATCAGGGGCCCGCTGCCTTCTTGATAGGTATCGCCTTTACACCGTTGTCGGCTAAGGTCTTCTTCGCCGCCTCGGTCGCGCTGGCGTCGGCGTAGGGTCCGAGCAGGATGCGGTTCCAGGTCTTGCCGTTGATGGTGACCGGCTGCACTTTTGCGACGACGCCGAGCAGGGCGAGCTTGGCCTTGGCCTCGTCGGCGGCGTGCGCGTCGGCATAGGAACCGGCGAGCAGCATGTAGCCATTGCCCGGTTCGGCGGGCACAGAGGGCGCCGTGCCTTCGGGCGTGCCGGCCGGATGCGCCTGTGCCTGCGAGGCGGCCAGCGCCTGGCGCTGCTGCTCGGCACGGGCCTTGGCCGACAGCTCCGCGTCCGGGATCACCACTTCCATCTCCGGCAGCACGGAGTAGAAGTCGTAGCTCTTCTTCGGCGGCGCGGGTTTGCGGTTCGCCTCGTCGGCGACCGCCTGTTCGGATTCCTTCGGCGCGGTCGCCTCGACGTTCGGCTGCGGCAGATTCCGTTTGCGCAGCATCGGCGCCCAGTCCTTGATCAGCACCAGCGCGGACAGGGCGAGCCCGAGCAGCACGCCGATGCCGAGCCACACCCACGCCGGCCACGCGCTGCGGTCGTGATCGCGATACGCCTGCCTGCCGTGCTTGCCCGCCATCACATCGACTCCGGTGCCGAGACGCCGATCACGTCGAGGCCGTTGGCCAGGACCTGGCGCACGGCCACTATCAGCGCCAGGCGCGCATCGCGCAAGTCGGCGTCGTCGACCAGGAACGGATGGGCGTGGTAGTAGGTGTGCAGGGCGTTGGCCAGTTCGCGCAGGTACTGGGCGACGAGGTGCGGCTCGAGATTCTGGGCGGCGGCCTCGACGATCTCGGGATAGCGCGCCAGTTCCTGCATCAGCGCCGCTTCGTGCTCGTTGTCGAGCCGCGTCAGCCGCGCCAGGCCGTTGGCGCGATCCCACGTCAGGCCGCGCTCGACAAGCTGACGCAGCACGCTGCACACGCGCGCATGGGCGTACTGGATGTAGTAGACCGGGTTGTCGTTGCTCTGCGAACGCGCGAGGTCAATGTCGAACACCAGTTGCGAATCGGCCTTGCGCGCGATCAGGAAGTAGCGCGTCGCGTCGCGGCCGACCTCGTCGATCAGTTCGCGCAAGGTGACATAGCCGCCGGCGCGCTTGGACAGCTTCACCTCCTCGCCGCCGCGCATCACCGTCACCATCTGGTGCAGCACGTATTCCGGCCAGTCCTTCGGGATGCCGGCGTCGAGCGCCTGCAGGCCGGCGCGGACGCGCGCCAGCGAGCCGTGGTGGTCGGAGCCGAGTTCGGTGATCGCCCGCTCGTAGCCGCGCTGCCATTTGCTGCGGTGATACGCCACGTCCGGCACGAAATAGGTGTAGCTGCCGTCCGACTTGCGCATGACGCGATCCTTGTCGTCGCCGAAATCGGTGGTGCGCAGCCACAGCGCGCCGCCCTCCTCGTAGGTGTGGCCGTGCGCGATCAGCTCGCGCACCGTCTCCTCGACCTTGCCGTCGCGGTAGAGCGAGGATTCGAGGAAATACACGTCGAAGCGCACGCCGAACGCCTTGAGGTCGCGGTCCTGCTCGCGTCGCAGATAGGCCACCGCGAACTGGCGGATGGCCTCGAGATCGTCCACGTCGCCGGCGCCGACCACGGTGTGGCCGTCCGCGTCCACGCTTTCGCCGGCGAGATACGCGCGCGCCACCTCGGCGATGTATTCGCCGCGATAGCCCTCCTCGGGCCAGCCGGGATCGCCCGGCGCGAGTCCCTGCGCGCGCGCCTGCACCGACAGGGCGAGATTGTGGATCTGCGCGCCGGCGTCGTTGTAGTAGAACTCGCGCATCACCCGCCAGCCGCTGGCCTCGAGCAGCCGCGCGAGGCAATCGCCGATCGCGGCGGCGCGGCCGTGGCCGACGTGCAGCGGCCCGGTCGGGTTGGCCGAGACGAATTCGACGCCGGCGAGCCGGCCGCGGCCCTGTTCGTTGCGGCCGTAGCGCGCGCCCTCGTCCAGCACGCGCGCGATCTCGGCGTGATAGGCGCGCGCATCGAGGAAGAAGTTGACGAAGCCGGGACCGGCCACCTCGACCCGGGCGAGCTCGGTGTTCGTCGGCAGCGCCGCCACCAGTGCCTGGGCCACCTCACGCGGCGGTTTGCGCGCGGGCTTGGCCAAGAGCAGCGCGGCGTTGGTGGCGAAGTCGCCGTGTTCCTTGCTGCGGGCGCGTTCGATCACGAACGGCACGTCGCTCGCGGCGGCGGGCAGCAGGCCCTGTTCCTGCAGGCGGGCGATCGCCTGCAGGACGATCTGGCGCAGCGTCTGTTTCACGCGGAGATTCCGAAACGGCAGGAGTCGGCGGGCGTCCGCCGGTCGGTCGGACGCCGAGCGCGCATTGTAGTCAGCGCGCCGCCAAAGCAGAAGGCGGACGATGCGCGCCGCGGGCGGCCGTGCAGCGGCCGCGGCGACGCGGAATGGCGCGGCCATGCGCTCCCGGGCCTGTGGATAAGATTGTGAGTAACGGCTGGCGGCGGGGTTCGGTGCGGTGCCGGGATGGGCATGCGGGCCCGGCTGGACGGCCGCTCATTCCATGTAACCGTCTGTTTTCCATCGAATTAGTCAGCGGAATCGCGGCCGGTCGCGGACTGGCCCGCGTCGCGCCGCAGCAAATGCCGCATTGTGTATAAAGCGGCATCGTGTACCGCGCAAATCCTTGCGCGGCCGTAAGAATTTCGTCATCGACCGGGCGTAGATTGCGGCTTCCGGGATCGATCCGGAACCGATGGAAACGACGTGGCGTGCGGGATGCGCACGGTACGTGCGGTGCAGGGACGCACCACTTCCCGCCTTGCCCACGAGGTCGCGGACGGACCGATCAACTGAGCTCGGCGACCACGGTGCGGAAGGTTTGCAGCACCTCCGCCCCGCTGTGCGGCGTGTCGACGCGCAGGCGCAACTGCCGGATCAGCTCGCGCATCGGCGCGACGTTGGCCTCCTTCGCCGCGGCGAAGGCGGTGCGGCCTTGCGCCGAGCTGAAACGGTGCAGATCGAAGAAATAGCGCTCCTGCCCGGTGGTCAGGAAATCCAGCACCGGTTGCGCCGAGGCGGCCTCGTCGGGACGGCGATGGCTGCGCATCTCGCGCTCCAGGCACAGCCGTTCGGTGCTGGCCATGAACCGCGGAAAGGTTTCGGCGACGTTGGCGGTGTCGAGGTCCGCCGCGATCAGCGCCAGCCGCAGGGCGTGGACGATGCGCGCATCGTCGCGCCAGCCCGGCGCGTGCTTGTCGAGCTTGGCGTCGAGCTTCTGCGCCAGCGCGCCGCCGGATTGGACGACGATCTCGGCGGTGTTGTATTCCCGCGCCGGCAACGGCGGCCGCGCGTCGAACGTGCTGCCGGCGATCATGAGCTCGATGCCGAGGAACACCTCGGCGTTGCGTTCCGGCGTGAAGCCGGCGGCGCGCAGGATGCGGAACGTCTCCTCGATGCTGGCGCGCTCGTTGCTGCCGATGCCGGCGGCGAAGCGCGGCACCTCGCGCTGGCGCAGATCGTGCGCGGCGGCGAACAGGGCGAGCAGGAACCAGTCGCGCAGGCTGAGCGCCTCGATGCCGATCGCGTCGATCAGCCGTTCCAGCCGCGCGCCGAGAATCTCGAAGATGTGATCCTCGTTGTGGTAGTGATGGAAATCCTTGCCCCAACTGCCGTGCCGGTAGGCCAGCCGGCAGAACGCCATCAGCACCGCGTCTTCGGCGCCCTGCACCGGCGCATCGCCGCGCGCGGCGATCATCGACGCGAAGCGCGCGCGGCGCTGGGCGAGCAGGTCGAGGAGCTCCGGCCGGCGTTCGCGCACCAGCCGGCGCGCGGTCGCGCCATCCGGCACCAGACGCTCGCAATCGTCGGCAGGATATGCGGTGGGGTAGTCGAAAATCACGTGCGCCTGCAAACCTCCCGGCGGCAGTATAGTCCGGGCCCGCGCGCGCAAGGTCAATGGCGGGCTACACCCAGCCGCGTTCGGCGAACGACAGCGGCCGGCCGCTGCCGATGATGAAGTGATCGAGCACGCGAACCTCGATCAACGCCAGCGCGCGCTTCAGTTCCGCGGTGATCTCGCGATCGGCCTGGCTCGCCTCGGCCACGCCGGAGGGGTGATTGTGGGCGAGGATCACCGCGGCGGCGTTGTGGGCGAGACAGCGTCGCACCACCTCGCGCGCATGCACCGCCGCGCCGTCGATGGAGCCGCGAAACAGTTCCTCGCAGGCGATCACCCGGTGGCGGCTGTCGAGAAACAGGCAGCAGAACACCTCGTAGGGGTAGCCGCCGAGGCGCGCGCGCAGATAGTCGGCGCAGGCGGCCGGATCGCTCAGCGCGTCGGCGCGTTCGAGTTCGCAGGCGAGATAGCGGCGGGCGAGCTCGAGCGCGGCGGCGAGCCGGCAGGCCTTGGCCGGGCCGAGGCCGGGCAGCGTGGCGAGCGCGGCCGGTTCCAGTTCCAGCAACGCCTTGAGGCCGCCGGGCCGGGTCAGCAATTCGCGGCCGAGATCCACCGCCGAGCGTCCGCGCCGGCCGTTGCCGAGACACAGCGCCAGCAGTTCGGCATCGGACAGGGCGTCGGCGCCGCGCGCGAGCAGCTTCTCGCGCGGTCGTTCCGCCGCCGGCCAGTCACGGATGGTCATGCCGCGATCCTGCGCGCGCCGCCGCGCGGCGGGAATCGGCGCCGGCGCGAATTCCGGTAAGCTATCGGCTTTCCGTTGCGTCAGTGAATTCGTACATGCCGGCGTCGACGCTCGCCAACCTGCGTATCCTGCTCGGCGTGTCGGGCGGCATCGCCGCCTACAAGGCGGCCGAACTCACCCGGCGGCTGCGCGAGGCCGGCGCCGAGCTGCGCGTCGTGCTCACCGAAAATGCCGCGCGCTTCGTCACCCCGCTCACCTTCCAGGCGCTGTCCGGCGCGCCGGTGCGCATGAGTCTGTGGGACGAGTCCGCCGAGGCGGCGATGGGTCACATCGAGCTCGCGCGTTGGGCCGAGCGGATCCTGATCGCGCCGGCGAGCGCGGACCTGATCGCCCGTCTCGCGCACGGTTTGGCGGACGACCTGCTGACCACGGTGTGTCTGGCGAGCGCGGCGCCGCTGGCGCTCGCGCCGGCGATGAATCAGCAGATGTGGGCGCATCCGGCGACCCAGGCCAACCTCGACCGGCTGCGCGCGCGCGGCGTGAGCGTGCTCGGTCCGGCGTCGGGCAGCCAGGCCTGCGGCGAGTTCGGCGCCGGGCGACTGCTCGAGGCCGAGCAATTGGTGGCGGAGCTCGCCGCGCTGCACGGGCCGCGCCGGCTCGCCGGCGTGCGCGTGCTGGTCAGCGCCGGACCGACCTACGAGGACATCGACCCGGTGCGCTTCATCGGCAACCGCAGCTCCGGACGCATGGGCTTCGCCGTCGCCCAGGCCGCCGCCGAGCAGGGCGCGAGCGTGCACCTCGTCGCCGGCCCAGTGCATCTGCCGACGCCCGCCGGGGTGATCCGCCGCGACGTGCGCAGCGCGCGCGAGATGCGCGAGGCGGTGATGCAGCAAATTCCACAATGCGACATTTTCATCTCGGCCGCCGCGGTCGGCGACTACCGTCCCGGCGAGGTGGCCGCGCACAAGCTGAAGAAGCGCGGCCGCGCGCTCACCCTGACGCTCGCCGAGAATCCGGACATCCTCGGCGAAATCGCCGCGCGCACATCGCGGCCGTTTCTGGTCGGCTTCGCCGCGGAAACGCGCGATCTCGAGACCTACGCGCGCGCCAAGCTCGAACGCAAGCGGCTCGACCTGATCGCCGCCAACCGGGTCGGCGACGGCCAAGGCTTCGACGCCGCGGACAACGAGCTCCTGCTGTTGTGGCCCGGCGGCCGCGAGCTCCTGCCGCGCGCCGACAAGCTCGCCCTGGCGCGCGCGCTGATCGCCCGCGTGGCGGCGCTGCGCACGGCCGCGCGCGCCGCGCCGGCACGGAGACGCCGCCCGTGATCGACGTCGAACTCAAGGTGCTCGACCCGCGCGTGGGCCGCGACTTTCCGCTGCCCGCGCCGGCCACCGCCGGCTCGGCCGGCCTGGACCTGCGCGCCGTGCTCGATGCGCCGTTGACGCTCGCGCCGGGCGACGATGCGCTGGTCTCCACCGGCATCGCCATCCACATCGGCGATCCGGACTATTGTGCGGTGATCCTGCCGCGTTCGGGCCTCGGCCACCGGCATGGCATCGTGCTCGGCAATCTGGTCGGCCTGATCGACGCCGACTATCAGGGGCCGCTGATGATCTCGTGCTGGAACCGCTCACGTCGCGCCTATACCATTGCGCCGGGGGATCGCATCGCGCAGCTCGTGTTCCTGCCCGTGGCTCGCGCGCGTTTCCGGGTGGTCGAGGAGTTCGCGGCCAGCCACCGCGGCGCGGGCGGATTCGGCCATACCGGCAGCAACTGACGCGATCGGCTCGCCTTCGGGACGCGCACATGAACAAGATCGGCCACAAGGAGACCGCCCTGCAACGCGCCATGGCCGAGGCCGCGGCCGATGGTCGTCGCCTGCGCCTGGGTGTGGGCGCCGTGCTGTTCCTGTTCGCCTGCCTGCTGCTCGTCGGCGGCGCGTTCTGCCTGTGGCAGAGCTGGCTCATGTATCGCGAGATCCGCGGTGGGCTGCAGAGCGAACAGGTCGTGCAGTGGGAAGTCCAGGCGCTCAATCAATTCGTCGCCGAGACCCGGCAGCGGGTGATCGAGGTGCTCGGCCGCGAGGAGATCACCGCCGCGCTCGCGCAGGACACCGACGAGGGACGCGCCGCCGCCGCGCAGGTAGTCAAGCAGGCGCTGCCGGATCTCTTGCGGATCGATTTCTATCGCGCCGATCTCGGCGACGTGCTGGGCAGCGATTTCTCCCGGTTCGGCTACGCCAAGGCGGCGATGCTGGTGCAGGCGCATCAGTACCAGCGCGGCGCGCCGTTGCAGTCGCGTCTGGACGAAAACCATCAGCGCGTACTGGCGTTGGCGCTGCCGGTGTGGCGCGCCAAGGAGATCGTCGGTTTCGCCTACCTCGAGCTGCCGTTCGAGCCGCTGCTCGCGGTGTTCCGTTCGGCGCGGTTGAGCGATGCCCGCGTGGATCTGCGCCAGGGCGAGGGCCGCGGCGACGTGGTGCTGGACAGCATCGGCGACGCCTTCACCCGCAATTCGCTGAACGAGCGCGGCCTCGCCGTCGCCAACAGTCTGTTCCGCGTCGGCAGCGCGCCGCGGGAATTCTTCATCGTGCTGCCGGACGATCCGTGGCTCGCATTGCCGCTCGCGGCGCTGCTGCTGGCGGGCTCGGCGCTGCTGTTCTACGCGCGCCGCGTCGGCTTCGACGCCCTGCGCGATCGTCTGCGGCGGGTCAGGCCCGAGGCCGCGGCGACGGAAGCCACGCTGGCCGAAACCGTGGTGACGCCGAAACCGGCCGCACCGCCCAAGCCGAAACCGGCGCCGCCGGCGGCGGCGGAGGTGCCGGTCGAGCGCAGCATCTTCCGCGCCTACGACATCCGCGGCGTGCTCGGCAAGACGCTCACCGCCGGCGTGGCGCGCCAGATCGGCCGTGCGATCGGCAGCGAGGCGCGCGAACGCGGCCTGAAGGAGATCGTCGTCGGTCGCGACGGCCGGCTGTCCGGCCCCGAACTCGCCGCGGCCCTGATCGAGGGCTTGCGCAGCACCGGCTGCGACGTGATCGACATCGGCGCCGCGCCCACGCCGGTGTTGTATTTCGCCACCTATCACCTCAACGTCGGTTCCGGCGTGATGGTGACCGGCAGCCACAACCCGCCGGACTACAACGGCTTCAAGATCGTGCTCGGCGGCGAGACCCTCGCGGAAAGCGCGATCCAGGGCCTGTTCGCGCGCATCAGCGAAAGTCGCTACGTCAGCGGCAGCGGCGGCTTGCAGACCATGGACGTCAGCCGCGACTACATCGAACGCATCACCGGCGACGTGATGATCGAGCACAAGCTCAAGGCCGTGGTCGATTGCGGCAACGGCATCGCCGGGGCCGTGGCGCCGGCCGTGCTGGAGGGCATCGGCTGCGAGGTGCTGCCGCTGTACTGCGAGGTCGACGGCAATTTCCCGAACCACCACCCGGACCCGTCGGACCCGCACAACCTGCACGATCTGATCCTGTCGGTGAAGCAGATGAACGCCGACATCGGCCTCGCCTTCGACGGCGACGGCGATCGTCTCGGCGTGGTCACGGCGAGCGGCGAGATGATCTTTCCCGATCGTCTGCTGATGCTGTACGCGCGCGACGTGCTCACGCGCAATCCGGGCGCGACGATCCTCTACGACGTCAAGTGCACCGGCAAGCTGCAACCCTTGATCCTGCAATCCGGCGGCAGCCCGATCATGTGGAAGACCGGACACTCGCTGATCAAGGCGAAGATGCGCGAGACCGAGGCGGAACTGGCCGGCGAGATGAGCGGGCACTTCTTCTTCCGCGAACGCTGGTACGGCTTCGACGACGGCATCTATGCCGCCGCGCGGCTGATGGAGATCCTGGCCGCGGACCCCGAAGGCCGCAATCCGCAGGAAATCTTCGACAGCCTGCCGAAGGGCGTCAGCACGCCGGAATTGAAGATCGCCATGGCCGAAGGCGAGCACTACCGCTTCATCGAACGGTTCAAGGAAAAGGCGAGCTTCGAGGGCGCGCGCGTGACCACGATCGACGGCGTGCGCGCCGACTGGCCGGACGGCTTCGGCCTGGTGCGCGCGTCCAACACCACGCCGGTGCTCGTGTTGCGGTTCGATGCCAACGACGAGGCCGCGCTCGCGCGCATCCAGAGCGCCTTCCGCGCGCAGTTGCTCGCGCTCGAGCCGAAGCTGGCCTTGCCGTTCTAGGGAAGGTCGGAATACGTCCGCGCGTTCCCGTCTTCGGTTGTGGCGCCGCACCTCCACAACCCCCATCAAACCCTTGCTGCGCAAGGGTTTGATCGCCCCCTTGACTCAAGGGGGCTCAAACAGCCAGAGCGGCATGGTCCGCTTGTTCAACGGTTCCTGGGCGAACCAGGCAGCCGCGGTTCAGTGCTCGGCGCGGCTTTTCGCCTGCACCTCGCGGTAGTGCGCGAGCTGGCTCTCGAACGATTTGGTCCGCTCGGCCTTTTCCGACTGTTTCGCGGCGATGTAGGCCTTCTGCTGCTCGATGTTGCGGCGCAGATCGTCGATCTGCTTCTTCAGTGTTTCCGGCACCGGCTTGCCGGCGCGATCGAGGTCGGCCGCATGCGAGAGCATGTCGGTCAGACTCTTTTCCTGGCTCTGCAGGCTGAGCTCGGTGGCGTGGATCGTCTGGTCGATCATGTCGAGCTGCGCCTGCTGGGCGTTGGCGAACTCCTGCTCGGTCGGATACGCCGCGAGCATCTGCTGGTCGGCCTTGGCCTGCTCCTCGGCCGCGTGCTTGCGGGCGGCGGCTTCCGCGGCGGCGGCCTGGTCGGCTTTCAGTTCCTCGGGCGTCTTGGCGCGCTCGACGTGCTTGACGACGAGACCGTGCTCGTTGACGACGTCGTAGCCGTATTGCAGCGCCTCGACCGGCAGGGCGTCGTCGAAATGGAGATTGCCCTGGGCATCGCGCCATTTGTAGCGATTGTGGCCGCCTTCCGCGGCGACGGCGGTCAGGACGAACGCGAACGCCGCCGCGGCGACGAATTGGACAGGACGCATCGGCTTCACCTCCACTTTCAAGAACGGTCTGATCGAATCGCCGCGTCCCTGTCCTCGGCTGTGGCGCCGCACCTCCACAACCCCCATCAAACCCTTGCGCGGCAAGGGTTTGATCGCCCCCTTAACTTAAGGCTTAAAGAGCCGAGGCCACATCCTCCATTTTTTCAAAGATTCCTTAAGGGGGCTCAAGGAGCCGAGGCTAGATCCTCCGTTTGTTCAGAGATTCCTTAAAGGGGCTCAACGAGCCGAAGCGGCGTGTTCCACTTGCTCAGAGGTTCCCTGAGTATACCGGCGTTCACGCCGCGCCGTACGCGGCCCGGTAGGCGCGCAGGCGCTCGCGGTGGGCGGCGAGCGCGGGCTCGTCGGCGGCCAGGGCGAGCAGCTCGTCCAGCCGCGCGATCGCCACCACGGGGATGCCGAATTCGGCGGTGATTTCCTGTGCCGCCGAGAGCGCGCCCTGGCCGCGCTCCTGCCGATCGAGCGCGATCAGCACGCCGGCGGGGACGGCGCCGTGGGCGCGGAGCAGCGCGATCGATTCGCGCGTGGCGGTGCCGGCGCTGATCACATCGTCCACGATCAACACGCGGCCGGCGAGCGGCGCGCCGATCAGCACGCCGCCCTCGCCGTGATCCTTCGCCTCCTTGCGGTTGAAGGCGACCGGCACGTCGCGGCCGTGCTGCTCGGCCAGCGCGACCGCGGTGACGGTGGCGAGCGCGATGCCCTTGTAGGCCGGCCCGAACAGCATGTCGAAGGCGATGCCGGAATCCTGCGCGCGCGCGGCGTACGCGCGGCCGAGTGCGGCCAGCGCGGCGCCGGAGTCGAGCCGGCCGGCATTGAAGAAATACGGACTGATCCGCCCGGACTTGAGGGTGAATTCGCCGAAGCGCAGGGCGTTGCGGCGCAGGGCGAGCTCGAGGAATTCGCGTTGGTAGGCTTTCACGAGGGGTGGGCGCTAAGAGCGGAGACGTAGCCTGCCGCATCGCCGCCGCGGAAGGCAACTCTGGAAGCGCGAGCGGGTTTCCACGGCCGTTGATGAGTCGAGTAAGCTGACGACCCTCGGCCCTCAGCCCTCGGCCCCAATGCGCATCATCACCTTCAATGCCAACGGCATCCGTTCCGCCGCCAACAAGGGATTCCTCGACTGGCTGCGCGAGCAGCGCGCCGACGTGGTTTGTCTGCAGGAAACCAAGGCGCAGGAGGATCAGTTGCGCGACGCCAGGTTCCGTCCCGACGGGCATCACTGCTTCTACCGCGATGCCACGACCAAGAAGGGCTACAGCGGCGTGGCGATCTTCTCGCGCCGCGAACCGGACGAGGTGCGCACCGAGCTCGGCTGGGCGCCGTTCGACGCGGAAGGCCGGTATCTGGAAGTGCGCTACGGCAAGCTCAGCGTGGTGTCGCTGTACCTTCCGTCGGGTTCGTCGGGCGAGGAGCGGCAGCGGTTCAAGTTCCAGGTGATGGATTGGCTCAAGCCGATCCTCGACGGTTGGCTCGCCAGCGGCCGCGACTATGTGCTGTGCGGCGACTGGAACATCGTGCGCTCGCGCAACGACATCCGGAACTGGACCTCGAACCAGAAGAATTCCGGCTGCCTGCCGGAAGAACGCGCATGGTTGAACGGCCTGATCGCCGACGCCTGCGGTGACGGCACGCCGGCGCCGAAGTGCGGCTGGCTCGACACGTTCCGCATCGTCAAACCCGAGGCGGTGGAATACACCTGGTGGTCGAATCGCGGCGCGGCGCGTGCCAACAACGTCGGTTGGCGCATCGACTACCAGCTCGTCACGCCGTCGCTCGGCGCACGCGTCCAGGCCTGCGCGATCACGCCGGCACCGCGCTTTTCCGATCACGCGCCGTACCGCGTGGACTACGCATGAGCGAGGCGGCATCGCCCGCGCCGCGGGCTTCGGTCTGGCGCGCGTTCGCGCAGCCGGCCGCGGGCACCATGCTGTGTTTCGGATTTTCTTCCGGCTTGCCGTTCCTGCTCGTCGCCGGCACGCTCGCGTATTGGCTGAAGCAGGAAGGCGTCGAGCTCGCCCGCATCACCATGATCGCGAGCGCGGGGCTCGCCTATGCGCTCAAGTTCCTGTGGGCGCCGCTGCTCGATCGCTGGCATCTGCCCGGCTTTGCCCGGCTCGGCCGTCGGCGCGGCTGGCTGCTGTTCGCGCAGCTCGGCGTGGTCGCGGGTCTGCTGGCCATGGCCGCGCTCACGCCCGCGCACCGCGCCGCCTTCGTCGGCGCCACGCTCGCGGTCGCCTTGTTCGGCGCCACCCAGGACATCGCGGTCGACGCCTATCGCATCGAGATCGCGCCGGTGAGCGCGCAGGGCGCGCTGGTGGCAGTCTATTCGCTGGGCTATCGCCTCGGTCTGCTGCTGGCGGGCGCGGCCGCGCCGATCCTCGCCGATCACCTGCCGTGGCGGATCGTCTACGCCGGCCTGGCGTTGGCGATGGCGCTGCCGATCTCGGCCAATCTGTTCGCGCGCGAACCCGCGGCGGCGCCGGAACCGCCGCGGTCGTGGCGCGAGGCGATGCGCCTCGGCGTGATCGAACCGTTCGCCGATTTCTTCCGCCGTCTGGGTTGGCCGCTCGCCGGCATCACCCTGGCCTTCATCCTGCTGTTCAAGATTCCCGAACAGGCCACGGTCGGCGGCATCATGAGTCCGTTCTATCGCGACATGGGCTTCAGCCAGACCGAAATCGGCGCGATCACCAAGATCTACGGCGTCTGGATCGGCATCGTCGGCGTGTTTCTCGGCGGCGCCGCGGTGGCGCGGTTCGGCGTGTGGCGCACGCTCGGCGCGGCGATCGTGGTCTGCGGCAGCAGCAACCTCGCCTATCTGTGGTTGAGCGCCCATCACGGCAGCCTGCTGGTGCTGACCGCGGTGATTTCGTGCGAGAACCTGACCCTCGGATTCCTCGGCCCACCGACGGTGGCGTATCTGTCGTCGCTGGTCAGCCACCGCCATACCGCGACGCAGTATTCGCTGCTGTCCTCGCTGGTCAATCTGCCGGGCAAGCTGCTCGGCTTCTTCGCCGGCAGCATCGTCGCGGCGACCTCCTACGACACCTATTTCGTGCTCACCGTGCTGGCGGTCGCGCCGGCGTGTGCACTGTGGGTCTGGCTGCAACGCCGTTTCGCGGCACGCCTGCCGGCGTGACGCGGCGTGAAATCGGCGCGGATTGCTGCGAAAATGATCGCCGCAGGGGGATGACGGCGGAGCGGGTTCGGTCGTGCCGGACATACTCGTGCGCAACATCGAGGAACCAGTGGCCGAGCGCATCAAGGCGATCGCGCGCGAGCGCAACTGGTCGATCAATGAGGTCATCCTGCACCTGCTGCGTCACGGCGTGGGCCTGGGTGGCGAGGACGTGGCGCGCCGCGAGGTGCACGACGTCGCCGTGCTGAGCGGCACCTGGGATCCGCGCGAGACCGCCGCGTTCCGCACCGCGCTCGAGGCGTTCGAGCGCATGGACGGCACGCCGCTGTTCGTCGAAGCCGGCAAGCCGCGCGATCAGACGCCGAAATAGACGCCGCCGAGGACGCGCGGCGCGCGCGCGCCGGTGACCGCGGCAAGCGCGACCGGCGCGCGCCCGGCCAGCCGCTCGCGCGCCAGCCAGGCGAACAGCATCGCCTCGACGAAATCCGGATCGATGCCGCGCTCGGCGGTGCTGGCGACGGCGATCGGCGCGAGCGCCGCGGCGAGCGCGCGCATCAGCGCCGGATTGTGCACGCCGCCGCCGCAGACCCACACCTGTCTCGTCGTCGGTGCCTGTGCGCGCACGGCGGCGGCGACGCTTTGTGCCGTCAGCGCCACCAGGGTGGCCTGCACGTCGGCCGCAGCGAGGTTCAGGCCGTCGAGATGACGCGCGAGCCACGCCAGATGGAACTGCTCGCGGCCGGTGCTCTTCGGCGGCGGCGCGTGGAAGAACGGTTCGCCGAGCAGCCGCGCCAGCAGCGCCTGATTCACGCTGCCGGCGGCGGCCAGCGCGCCGTCGCGATCGAACGGCTGGCCGAGCTGCCGCTCCGCCCAGGCGTCGAGCAGGCAATTGGCCGGACCGACATCGAAGCCGCGGACGGGTTCGCCGGCGGCGCCGGGCAGCAGCGTGAGATTGGCGATGCCGCCCAGGTTCAACACGGCGCAGGGCCGCGCGCCATCGGCGGCGAACATCGCCGCGTGGAACAACGGCGCCAGCGGCGCGCCTTCGCCGCCGGCGGCGACGTCGCGGCGGCGGAAATCGGCGACGGTGACGATGCCGGTGATCTCGGCGATGCGGTTCGGGTCGCCGAGCTGGATCGTGAACGGCGGTTGCGCGCGCGGGCGATGGCGCACGGTCTGGCCGTGCGAGCCGAGCGCCGTCACCGCGGACGCCGGAACCCCGGCACGGCGCAGCAGCGCATTTGCGGCATTTGCGAAGTTTTGCGCAATTTCCACATCGAGCGCGCCGAGCTCGTCGAGCGCGATCCGCGCCTCGCCCTGTGCAAGCGCGAGGATGCGCCGGCGCAGCGGCTCCGGATACGGCGCGGTCAGCGCGGCGTGCAGGCGCGGCTGCGGATCGAAGCTCGCCAGGGCGACATCGATGCCGTCGGCGCTGGTGCCGGAGATCAGGCCGAGATACAGCGCGCTCACGCGACGGCTAGTTCGCGAGCGCGAGTTGCGTCGCTTCCAGCGCCTTCAATTTCGCCAGCAGCGGTGCGGTTTCGCGCTTGAAGCGCGCCAGTTCCGGCGCCGGCAGCGGATCGGGTTTCGGCAGGGTCACCGTCAGCGGGTTGCGGTGCGCGCCGTCGATGCGGAATTCGTAGTGCAGATGCGGCCCGGTGGCGAGTCCGGTCATGCCGACGTAGCCGATGGTCTGGCCCTGGGCGACGTGCTGGCCCACGTGCAGCGGAGCGATCCGCGACATGTGGCCGTACAGCGTGCTGTAGTGCCCGCCGTGCTGCAGGATCACGACGTTGCCGTAGCCGCCCTGCCAGCCGCGGAACGCCACCTTGCCGTCGCCGGCGGCGTGGATCGGCGTGCCGGTCGGCGCGGCGTAGTCCACGCCCTGGTGCGCGCGCATGGTGCCGAGGATCGGATGCAGGCGCGCGGCGGTGAAGTACGAGGTGATGCGCGAGAACTCGAGCGGCGTGCGCAGGAACGACTTGCGCAGCGGCCGGCCGTCGTCGCTGTAGAACATCGTCGCGCCGCTCGCATCGGTGTAGCGGAACGCGCTGAAGCGCTTGCCGCGATTGACGAACGTCGCCGCGACGATGTCGCCGTCGTGCAGGCGTTCGCCGTCGCAGTACACCATGTCGTAGATCACCGTGAAGCTGTCGCCCTGGCGCAGGTCCTGGGCGAAGTCGATGTCGTAGCCGAAGGCGTTGGCGAGCTTCAGCACCATGGCGTTGCTCAGGCCCGCCTGCGCGCCGGCGTCGAACAGCGAGCTCTCGATCACGCCGTGGGCGACATGGGTGCGGTGCTCGAGCGCGCGCGGGATGATCTCCTGGCGCAGGCCGGCGTCGTCGAAGCGCGCGATCACACGGGTGCGGTCGTCGCGATCAAACCGCAGCGCGGCGAGCCCGCCGTCGGCGCGGCGCAGGAAGGCGAATTCCTCGCCGGGCCGGATGTGGCGCAGCGCGCCCGCGTTGGCCTGGTCGTTGAGCAGGCGTTGCAGGTCGCCGGCGGCGAAGCCCTGTTCGCGGAAGATGTCGCCGAGCGTCTGGCCCGCGCGCACGCGCACGGTCTGCCAGTCGGCGTCGTCGTCGATCGGCGCCGGCGCGCGCGCCGGATCGGGCGCGGGCAGCGGCGGCAGCGCGAGCGGCACGACGGTGTACGCCGCGGCGTCGGGATCGAGCGTGGCATTGGCGAACCCCGGCAGCACCACGCCGAGCACGGCGGTGCAGACCAAGGCCAGGCCGGCCAGCAGCCAGTGGCGGTGGCGCCAGGTCAGCGCGCCTGCGGCCGTGCCGCGGAGGGCGCCGGAAAAAGTATACAATTGCCATTTGCCGCGGCGCGCCCGCCACGCGCTGCCGGCGCGTCGGGCAAATTCTTGGATACAATGGGCAACGCGGCTGATCGGGGGCACGGCGCGCATCCGGCAAACGCGCCGTAACTTAGCGACTGGCCGCAGGCGCGTCAACGCATGAGTTCACGCGGGTTTGCGCCCGGTCCGCGGTTAACGAATAATTAACGACGAAGTCGGAAGCGTCCGATGGCGATGCGCGGGCTTCGTTGCCCTTGCCGAACACGATGCGTTCGGCCAGTCGAGGTGGTTCATGAGCGATGTGGCGGCAGCGCTCGACCGGATCGGTCGCGGCGCCGAGGAAATCATCAAGCGCGAAGAACTCGAAGCAAAGTTGCGGCTCGGTCGGCCGCTGCGGGTCAAGGCCGGCTTCGATCCGACCGCGCCGGATCTGCACCTCGGCCATACCGTGCTGCTCAACAAGATGCGCCAGTTCCAGGACCTCGGCCATCGCGTGATTTTCCTGATCGGCGACTTCACCGGCCTGATCGGCGATCCGAGCGGCAAGAACGCCACGCGCAAGCCGATGACACCCGACGAGGTGCAGGCGAACGCCAAGACCTACGCCGATCAGGTGTTCAAGGTACTCGACCGCGAACGCACCGAGGTGCGCTTCAACTCCGAGTGGTTCGGACGCATGGACGCGGCCGGCATGATCCGGCTGGCGGCGAAGCACACGGTCGCGCGCATGCTCGAGCGCGACGATTTCGCCAAGCGGTATAAAAGTGGACAGCCGATCGCGATCCACGAATTCCTCTATCCGCTGGTGCAGGGCTACGACTCGGTCGCGCTCGAGGCCGACGTCGAGCTCGGCGGCACCGACCAGAAGTTCAACCTGCTGGTCGGCCGCGCGCTGCAGGAGGACGCCGGCCAGCCGCCGCAGATCGTGCTGACCATGCCGCTGCTCGAAGGCACCGACGGCATCGCCAAGATGTCCAAGTCGCTCGGCAACTACATCGGCATCAACGAGCCGCCGAACGAGATCTTCGGCAAGGTCATGCGCATCTCCGACGAGCTGATGTGGCGCTACTACGAATTACTCTCGTTCGCCAAATCGCTCGACGACATCGCGCGCATGAAGCGGGCGGTCGCCGCGGGCGCGAATCCGCGCGACTGCAAGCTCGAGCTCGCCGCCGAGCTGACCGCGCGCTTCCATGGCCCAGGCGCTGCGGAAGCGGCGTTGCGCCACTGGCACGAAGTCGTGCAGGGCGGTGGCGTGCCGCAGGACGTGCCGTTGAAGAACATTCCGGTGGCGGCGGGCGGCATCCGCATCGGCGCGCTGCTCAAGGCCGCCGGACTCGCGCCGAGCACCTCCGAGGCGCTGCGCAAGCTCGCCGAGCGGGCGGTGCGCCTCGACGGCGCGGTGATCGAGGATCGCGAGCTGACGCTGCACGCCGGCGCCGAACACCTGTTGCAGCTCGGCAAGCGCGGCTATGCGCGGGTGCGGTTGGTGGGTGGAGGGTGAGAGAGGGAACCTCTGAACAAACCGGCCGTGCGGCGTCGGTTCTTTCTGCCCCCTTGAGTCAAG